>PMNP01000142.1 GCA_003161755.1 Ignavibacteriota bacterium
TCATCAGATCGTCGATGTCGTTTCCCGTCTCGAACACCAGACGGCGTACAGCAGAGTCGGTCACCGCTTCGTCCACCAACACCATGGGTCGAAGATGGAATCGCACCAGCTTTTCTACATACGGCAGGGGATCCATCGGAAGCTTGAGCCTTTGGAAAACCTTCCTCATCATCCGGGCACCCATCTCCTCATGCCCATGGAATGTCCAGCCTGCTCCCTCCTTAAAAGCCTTCGTCCGGGGTTTGGCGATGTCATGCACCAGGGCTGTGAAACGGAGCCACACATTGTCCGTGGTCTGGGCGATATTGTCGACCACAGCACAGGTATGGAGGAACACATCCTTGTGGTGATGATCGTTCCGCTGGTCCACTCCCGCCATCTGAGCTATTTCCGGAAACACGATTTGCAGCACCCCGGTTTCGAACATCAGCTTCAACCCGACAGAAGGTTTTTCTGTTTGCAGGATTTTCATCAACTCATCGGTGATCCGTTCCTGGGAGACGACGCCAAGACGATCCTTCATTGCATGGATGGCGCTCAGGGCGGCAGACTCGATGCGAAACCCAAGTTGCGCGGCAAAGCGTATCGCCCTCATGATGCGAAGGGGATCGTCTTCAAATGTTTTTGCCGGTTCCAGGGGGGTCCGCAAGAGCTTGCGATGCAAATCTTCCCGCCCATCGAGGGGGTCAATGATTCTGCCGAAGTCCTTGACTTTCAGCGATGCTGCAATGGCATTCACTGTAAAATCCCTGCGCTGAAGGTCTTCCTCGAGGTTTCCTGCAACAACATCCGGCTTACGCGAATCAGGATGATACTGCTCCCTGCGCGCACCGGCAAACTCCACCTTTCCCTCGGGGAAGGGAAGCATCGCTGTGCCAAACCGGTCATAGGCGACAACCGTGCCAAGACCGAGACGACTGGCAACCAAGCGGGCAAAGGCAATTCCATCTCCCACAACAACTATGTCAATGTCTTTGTCCCCGAGCCCCAAAAGTCCGTCACGGACGTAGCCGCCGACAACGAACGCCTCGATATGTTCGGTCTCAGCGATCGCCCCGATCTTCAAGAGCAGCGGATTCGGAAGAGACACGTGCATCATAGTGGTATCCATCTCACATGACAAACCGCTGTTTGCCAATCTTCTCCATAATCAAACTCGCAGTTTCCAGGGCGCGGAGACCATCCTCGCCGCTCACCAGTGGTTGCTTGCCGGTGCTGATGCATTGGACGAACGACTCGAATTCGCAGCGCAGGGCATTCACCTCCCGGACTTCCGGCTGTTCATAAACAATCTTGCGTTTGTGCTTCCCAGAACCCAATTCGCCAAGCATGAGTGTTCCCTCAACATCCGGCTCGTCTTCTCCGACAAGTCGGAAGACCTCCGCCAACCCTTCCGAAAAATCAATGGAGATGTAACCATTCTGTTGGAAGAGGCGCATCTTGCGCATTTTCTTTTGGGAAATTCGGCTTGCCGTTACATTGGCGACGCAACCGTTTTCAAACTGGAGTCTTGCATTGGCAATATCAACGCTGTCAGAAACCACAGCAACGCCGCTTGCCTCGACGTTTCGTATGGGTGATTTGACGAAGCTTAGGATTAGGTCGATGTCATGAATCATCAGGTCAAGTACCACCGCAACATCAGTTCCCAGCGGATTGAACTGCGCAAGCCGATGCGATTCGATAAACATCGGCTGAATCCGGTACGGTTCCAAAGCCAGGATTGCAGGATTGAACCGCTCGATGTGCCCCACCTGGAGAATACGCCGGGCGGCTGCGGCTTTGCGACAAAGATCGCCGGCCTCATCCACGGTTTCAGTAATCGGTTTTTCAATGAACGTGTGCATTCCCGCGTCCAGGGCATGTGAGGCAACCTGGTAATGCGCAGGCGTCGGTGTAGCGATCGTCACTGCATCGGCAACGGAAAAGGTCTCCTCAAGTTCATCAAAGGCCTTTACGCCGAGGGTTGACGCCACCTCGGCAGCGCGACGTCGATCAAGATCGAAGACTCCGGCCAGCCGGACGCCGGGAAGATCGACAAGCATCTTCGCGTGGAGCGAGCCCAAGTGACCGGCCCCAATAACCACCATGGAAATATCTTGCGTTGTCATAGTCTGCGCCCACTCGTTGGGTGAATGCGCCATTCACAGAGCTTCAAATAGCAGGGGTCATGTACTTCAATTGCGTTTCCAGATTAAGAAACGGACCTGTTCGATGCTTGGGATATCCTCCACAGGTTTCGCCGCACTGCGAAGCGCAATATACCCGTGGAGTTCAGTCTCCGAAGTAATAGCATATTCAGTTGTCGGNNGTTGTCGGCTGGCTCCCCGCATTCAATGGCGAAACTGGTCTTCCTGCAACGTAGCCCACCATGCCGGGCCACTCGGCTGAGACACTCACATCATCGGGCACTGAACTCTTGATCCAATAGGCGAGTTCAGTCAGCACTGGGCCCGATTCCTGCGCTTGTTCCATTGCCACTCGGCGAACGCGCACATAATCAAGTTGTTGAAGTACCATTAGTGCCGCCGTAAACAGGAATGCTGCAATGATCGTGCGCTCACTTCTCCCAAGAATGCGTAACAGCACCCTGAAGAAAATGAACATATAGGCTCCGAGCAAGGGAAAGAGGGCAAGGAGAAACCCGCCATCCCACCAAATGCTGCATACGGCGAGCCAGACAATCCAACACCAGATCACCGCATGACGCTTTCCAAGTCCTTCCTCACCGTCCTTCCGAAAAAACAACAAGAGGCCTCCGGCAATAGCTGGTGCGCCCACAAGAAGAATCACTGCAATGGCAAATGGACTGCTGCTTGCCGAAAGTCCGGATAGAGGATGTTCAGGCCACCACGGGGCGTTATTCGCATTGGCATAGAGAATCCAGGGAACCAGCAACGACGTTAGGAGGATGTAGGATATCGTCAAAAGTCGAAGCCGCTTGGAGCGTGAAAAGTCGGATAACCAGGAGTCCACAACATACGGAACAAGGAGGATCGCTGCCTGCCACGCCATGAGACATGATAAGGCAAGCAGAATTGCCGCCAGAATGGAGTCTTGTCGGATGATGCAAAAGATCGATGCCAGAAGAAGTGTCCCAAGCAACGTGCAAGGTGTGCCTGAGGGAGAAGCTTCGAGAAGCCAGCCGCTTGTGGCACCCACGAGGGCCATGCACAGAGCCATTACAGGATCGTCGGTGAGGTCATGCGTCACAAGATAGGACAACACAAGGATGAGACAGGAGAAAAACAGACTGAGGATCTTTGCGAGAAGAAGCGCATCGATTTGGAGTGAAGCGCCCAGACTGATCAGGAATATCCAGAGGGGACTTGGTGACCCGGCATTGGGCAGCCCGGTAAACCCCTGGAATCCCAGCCCTGCAACGACATTGTGTACCCACTGAAGAGGAAGAAATGCCGTATCAGGAGTATAGGAAAACGCTGTCACCGACGTCAGGTAGAAAACGAGTACCACTAGGGGCAACCCATACCTGGCGATTCGGAAAAGATACGGACGGTCTTCCTTTTGCACTCTCATGTCGTTCGCGTCGGAGGATGGTCAAACGTGCAGCGGGAGCCAATCGACAAACTCTTGCACAGTTTCAAAAAGATAGTCAGGCTTCGCCGCCCGGACTCGTTCGCGGTCGTAGGAATCCCAGAGGACGGAGGCAACCGGAACTCCCACAGCTCGGGCGGCAGTGAGGTCCCCAATTGCATCCCCAATCATCAAGGTTTGCCCCGCCTCAACTCCAAATTCTGCCAGAACGCGGCGGATCCCATCCGGCGCCGGTTTATGATGTGCCACGTCGTTCCCAGACACTACCAGTCCGAAGTAATGGGCAATACCCAGAGCTTTCAGGGTAATGTCGGTTGTGCGGCGTCCTTTGCCGGTGAACACAGCAACGTGGATGTTACGATCTCGAAGAATATCGAGCGCCCGTTCCATTCCCGGGTGCAATGATGCCATCGTTGCATGATGCTCCTGGTAAAACGAACAAAGCTCCTCCATTGCCGGCTCAACCATGGAAGCGGGAAACACGCGGGCAAGCGCCCCTTCTTCCGGAGGACCGAAAAGGGAGACGATCTCCTCAGAAGAAAGTGTCTTCCCCAGATACTTTTGCGTCACATGGTTGAAACTCGCAAAAATCAGATCGTTTGTTTGTGTCAGAGTTCCATCAATATCGAAAATGATGCATTTGAATAGTCTCATCTTGACGCGGGAGAGCAACGAGTACTCCTTCATGGTCAGAAAAACCGAGCGATAAATATATCCATATCTTCGCCGAATTGCAAAGAAGCGGGGGCAAACCTTGCTATTCCAACGCGTTTTTCCTATGTTTTTCCATGATCCATGAACATTTATCGAAACAGATTCTCCTCAAGAAGAACGAGGATCGACGAATCACCCGCGGCCATCCGTGGATTTTCAGCAACGAAATCCGGGAGATCCGTGGGACTCCGGAAATGGGGGACGTTGTTGAGGCCCTCAGCGCCGGCGGATTGACCATCGGCGTTGGGTTCTACAATCCTCACTCCCTTATAGCCCTCCGGCTCCTCTCGACCCATGTACAAGAGATCGACGAACTGTTCCTCCGAAGTCGCTTAGATGCTGCTGTGCAATTGCGGCGCAGACTCTATCCTGGCGGATCGGCCGTGCGTCTTGTTCACGGCGAAGCAGATTTTCTCCCCGGACTTATCATCGATCAGTTTGGCGATCAGATCTCCCTGCAGGCTGTCTCGTTTGGGATGGATATGCGCCTTCAGACAATCTGTGACTGCCTCCAGGACATGCTCCACCCGATGGCAATCATCGAACGCAATGATACGCCTCTTCGCACCATGGAACAACTTCCACTCCGCAAAGGGGTTCTTACAGGAACGGCGGGACCTGTCATGATCAAGGAAAACGAGATCGACTATGAGGTCGATCTCCTTGAAGGACAAAAGACCGGGTTTTTCCTTGATCAACGGGAGAATCGCCGGCTTGCTGGGCAATACAGCAATGGGCTTCGCGTGCTCGACTGCTTCTGCAATGACGGAGGGTTTGCGCTCAATGCCGCTCATGGAGGCGCAGAAACGGTTCTCGGAATCGACTCCTCGGAGGGAGCAATACAGGCTGCAACACGGAACGCACAACGAAACGGACTCCAGCAGATCCAATTCGTGCGAGAGGACGCTTTTGAGGCGCTTAACCGCCTTGCTGGCGAAGGAAGAATTTTTGACATGATTATCCTGGACCCTCCATCGTTCTCCAGGAATCGTAAAACCGTACCGGCAGCACGCCATGGTTATCGTGATCTTCATGCGCGAGCCTTTCGCGTGCTCGCTCCCGACGGCTTCCTCGCCACGGCATGCTGTTCACACCATATTGATGCGGAGACATTTCTGGAGGACCTTCAGGCCGTGGCCCGAAAAGCAGGAAAACGGCTTCAGCTGCTCCAATGGCGGGGGGCTCCCTCAGACCATCCAGTGCTTCCAGGAGTGCCGGAAACTGAATACCTGAAATTTGGGTTGTTCAAGGTTTCAGCCCCATGAAACCCCTGGACGGGCCTGGGTGTTTTATTATAGAGTAGAGATAATCCGGAGACGATCCCATGAGCACCTCTGTACGATGGGTTCTCGCCCATGCCATTTACCTCATGTTGATTGTGTCAACCCTCATCACTGCTGATGCGCAGACAAAACCCACCCCACCCAAACCCCCGTCGGAGAATCTGGCCCTTGGTGAGGAACCGTATCATAATGTATGGGGAGTTGACGTGCTGCTCTCAAATGGCGGTTTCGGTCTCGGCACGTTTTATCTGAGGGCATTGACGCCGGATCTCTCAGGGATCATCTCGCTCTCGATCTCAGAGTCAAAGGATCCGCGCGAAGTTCAACAATTTGATTATTTTGGAACACCTTACACCCCCGGGAAGCTCAACAGGTTTCTCGTCCTCCCCCTGACGGTGGGGATACAATATCGCCTGTTCAGGGAAGAAATCGTCGAGACGTTTCGCCCCTATATCACCGCGGGAGTTGGTCCTGCATTGATCTATGAAATGCCATATGCCACTGTCGACACCACGACTTATCCAGTAACATCTACGATAGTCGATTTCTTCAAGGCGATTGGAAAGGGGCACTCCCACTATACCGCAACCGCCTACGTCGGTGCCGGAGCAAACGTGGGGGGAAGTCAGTCGAATGTCTTTGGCGTCAACTTTCGGTACTATTTTACATACCTCTTCTCAAAAGGGATCCCCTCCCTGTTTAACGTCTACACTGGAGAAACTTCGTCAACAATGAAGGATTTCGGCGGGTTCTTTATCACGGTCACAGTGGGCTTGGGATATTGAATTGCGCTAAACCTCCAAGGTTCTCAACGATGAGCATTCACCTCTCTCCGGGATGATGAAGGTAACTGTATTCAAGCGCGGTATATGGACAATTGGCAACGAAGGTGGGCGTTAGGAGTGCAAAAAAAAAGGGCAATCGCCTGCGCCCGGACCTCCCCTGAATCCTTCGGCAAGTTCATGCCCTTGTACAACTGGATCAAAGATACTTGCCACTCAATTAACAAATGGTGATTGTGATCACGAGGTGACGCAGGGGCAACAGCCCTTGTCTCTATTGCTTCTACAGGCTTAGATACGGCATGAGCACCTGTCCGGTGTGGGATCCCTTCGTCCGCGCAACAGTCTCCGGTGTGCCAACAGCGACGACCTTCCCTCCTTCTTCTCCAGCCTCCGGGCCGAGATCAATGACCCAGTCGGCACACTTGACGACTTCCAGATTATGCTCAATCACCAACACGGAATTACCCCCGTTGACAAGCGCATCGAAACAGCGCAAGAGACGCGNNCCTGTCGTCGGCTCGTCCAGAACAAACAGCATGTGACGGTCACTCTTTGGCGCCGCAAGGTGAGCGGCGAGCTTCACTCGTTGGGCTTCTCCTCCTGAAAGCGTTGTGGCAGGCTGGCCCAAACGGATGTATCCCAATCCAACTTCCTCCAGAACGCGCAGCCGCTGCACCACTTTTCTCCCTTGCGGGGCTTGGGCAAAAAACTTCATCCCCTCCGCGACCGTTAAGGATAATACGTCATGGATGTTTTTTCCATGATAAGCAACGTCAAGAACCTCCTGTTTGAACCGATTCCCTTTGCAGACATCACAGGTGAGATAAATGTCTGCAAGGAATTGCATCTCCACTTTTACCACNNAGGCACATTGAACGAAAAGGCTCCCGGCTTGAATCCGCGAATTCTTGCAGCCTGTGTTTCGGCGAAGAGCGTCCTGATTGCGTCAAACGCACCGATGTATGTCACGGGATTCGATCGCGGAGTCCTGCCGATGGGTGATTGGTCGACAAGCTCTACGCCGCTCAACGATTGATAACCATCGATTGAACGAAACGCCCCGGGGCGTACGCTAAAATCTCCCAAGGCACGCTTTACACCATCGACCACAACATTGTGGACGAGTGAGCTTTTTCCGCTGCCGCTCACTCCCGTAATGCACACCAATGCGCCGAGCGGAATTGAAACATCAATATTCACGAGATTGTGCTCGGCAGCCCCGGTGACGACCAATGGTGGTCCATTTCCCGCACGCCGATCCTTCGGAACAGAAATCGATTTCTTTCCGGTCAGGTAAGCACCGGTGAGCGAATGAGGATCGTTGAGAATATGCGAAATCGGTCCGAGCGACACCACTTCTCCGCCACGATCGCCTGCTTGCGGTCCCATGTCCACAATGATGTCCCCTGCCCGCATCATGTCACCATCGTGTTCCACGACGATGACGGTATTGCCCGCATCACGAAGCTTCTCCAGTATTCTGATAAGGCGGCCGTTATCACGCGGGTGGAGCCCAATGCTTGGCTCGTCGAGCACATAGATTGCGCCAACAAGAGACGAACCCAACGATGTGGCAAGATTGATCCGCTGCGACTCACCGCCCGACAGAGTGTTGGAAAGGCGATCGAGCGTGAGGTAACCGATCCCGACCTGATCAAGATACTCGAGCCGGCGTTTCAGCTCGGCCATGATTCTCCGGCCGACCTCCGCTTCATGTTCTGTCAACGTGAGATCATCAATAAAATGTCTTGTTGCGGTAATCGTCATCGCCGTAACATCTGCAATGGTTTTTTCCGAGAGCTTGACATCCAGCGCCGCCGGGCGAAGACGAGCGCCATGACATGCGGGACAAGTTGTATATCCACGATACCTGCTTAGCAGAACGCGATAATAAATCTTGTACGCCTTCCTCTCAAGGTGGGCGAAGAATCCTTTCAACCCTCCGAACTGCCCGAATCCGTTCGCGATGATCTCGGTTTCACGAGGAGCGAGTTCATTATAGGGCACATTCAACCTTATACCGGCAGATCGTGAAACCCGGGTCAACTCTTCCATCCAGCCGGTGAACTTCGCTGTCGTCCATGGCTGGAGGGCCCCTTCCTGAAGGGTCTTGGTGCGATCTGGCACAACCTTATCCATATCGATGCCAATCGCCCTTCCGAATCCCTGGCACTCGGGGCAGGCTCCAAAAGGATTGTTGAACGAAAACAACCGGGGATCGGGTTCTTCATACTCGATGTGGCAATCCGGGCAAGCGAATCGTTGGTTGAATCGGAGGACGGTTCCACCATCGATTGTCGCAATCACTGCATGGCCGTTACCGGAGGAGAATGCCGTTTCTATGGAATCGGCAATGCGCGAATCTTCCTCGTGGGGATGAAAAATTGCGCGGTCAACAAGAACGAGCACCGAATCAGGATCGGTTCCACGCGGGAGGGAATCCTCATTCAGATCAACAACATTTCCCTTGACGACAACCCGAAAGAATCCTTCCTTCTTCAGATTGGCAAGGGCCGTTGCCAGAGTCTGACTTTTGTGGACCAGAAGCGGAAACATCACATGGATTTTGAGCTCTTCATTGTTGGAGACGTGACGGAGTGAATCCACGATTGTCTCGACGGAATCCCTTGTCACAAGGCGCCCGCACTTGCGGCAGATGGTCTTGCCAATCCGCGCGAAGAGCAATCGCAGGTAGTCATTGACCTCCGTGGTTGTTCCCACGGTGGACCTCGGGTTGCGGGTGTTCGTCTTCTGTTCGATCGCCATTGCCGGACTGATGCCCTGGATGACGTCGACGTCGGGTTTGTCCATGCGCTCGAGGAACTGGCGGGCATACGACGAGAGGCTTTCGACGTATCTCCGTTGGCCCTCTGCATAGATCGTATCAAAGGCGAGGCTTGATTTTCCCGAGCCGCTCACACCGGTAATGACGATAAGGGAATTGCGGGGTAAGGTGAGGGAGATGTTTTTGAGATTATGGACGCGGGCGCCGCGGATGACGATGCTGTTGGTCACGCTGAGGTTGTCTTCACGAGGTCTGAATTCATTAGCATTTGCCGAAAACCGGGAGTACGTATTGCATTCTTCAAACTACAAGAATCGGCGTGGAAAATCAAACAGTATAAAAACGAAGCCCCGCGTAAGTGCGGGGCTTCGGCGTTGGTAACATGATGCAGTATAACTCAGTGCACCATCCCATCAATCTCCTGAGTTATCGGGAGGTTGTTCGTGTTGGGCCCTTTTACCGTGATGGACAAATAGAACGGAGTTCCTTGATGAATTTCCCACGAGCCATCACTCACTCGTGCTGTGAAGTCCGTGCCGCCGACCATCATATCCCCCAGGGTAATTGTCCCCTCAGTTCCGAACGAGACAAGCACCTTGTTCTGTGGAGCATCCGGGTACGAAGGAGGCGGTAGTGTAGCAACCACGCTAATTGTCGTTCCGCTTGCCAGAGGATGATTATACAAATCGCTCACTTTGAAAGAGACAACTGCCGATCCCGAATCTGGAACATCGAGAAATGCGGGAGAGACATTAGAGATTGTGCCCAACCCGGTGCAAAGAACAAGTGTGCTATCTTGCACGATTGCCCCTCTTTCTCCCACTGTCTGCGCATGAATCCAAGCGAATCCTGGATCCATCCCTGGTATGCGGGCAACCGCCTCGTCCGCAAACGGATGGCCAGTGATAAGATTGACAGTCACTTGTCCGTCCTTTGATGTCGCTGCCGACCCATTTGTCCCCTCGACAACTCCAGCAGTTGATCGGAAGTAGACAGCACTCGTTGCCGCGGGATTGCTGTACCGGTCACCAATGAGGACATTGACAGCCCAAAGGTCATTCATCCTATTCAACGCAAGAGGCAGATTATGCTGTGTCGGGGCGATGGTAAAGTGCGCTTGGTCCGCATATCCGCCATCGATAACCACGCGGACAGGCGCCGACGTAATTTGCCTATTGACAAACGCTGAGGCCTGAATTTGAGTGACACCTGACACGGTCCCGGAATTGAATGTAATTGACGCCCTTCCCACAGAGTTCGTAAGAAGGGACGACGGCGAGATATACTCGTTGCCGCCTGGGCCGCTGAGAATGGTGAATGTCAAGAGAGTTGCATGTGCCGCATCGATCGGGAAGCCGAGGCTATCGCGCACTTCCCANNGGCACGGCCGTTTCCGTGCCACCGACACCGCTGACCGAAATTTCTGGAGGCAAGATACCGAGGAACGCAATGGTCTGTGCCAACCCGCTGCCACCTTGTCCACCATGGGAAACGCCGCCGTGAAGTGTGACGGGCGAGATCGCTGTACTGGCTCCCGGTATTGCCTTGACATAGAATGAAGTGTCAGCATCCCCAATGTTCTGGATCACCATGTGAACGATGGAGGCAGTGTCCACCTGGAACGTAAACGTATACTCTCCCAACACATTGGTGGTGAATGTTCTCGCGGTTTGTGCATTCGGTGAAATTACCGTTGAAGTCACCAGAGCACCAGCGACCGGATTCCCCGTCAACCCGTCCTGCACCACTCCTCCCAGTGTTGCAAAGAGTGCGGCTTTGGAAGCCAGGCGAGCAAGGACGTTTGTGATCTGACCGAACGTTGCCAATACCGTTATCGTCGTGTCATTGAAGCGTCCCCGCGTATCATGCATGATGAGGTCTACCGAAAATGGGGCGTTTCCCACCGTGCTATCGACGGGAATGTTCACCGTGAAACGGCCGGTCGTGTCGCTCACAACCACTTGCTGGCTCATAGAGGATCCCGAAGCCGTAATCGTGATACCCGGAATCGCCACATCGCCCAACAATGGATTCTTGAGCGCCCCTCGAATGCTCGCCGGACCGTAGGGGATTTTGGAAATCATATAAACGCTGATCGTTGTGGTCCTCAACACCACCAGGCTAGCTACCACGAGGGTGTCCCGATAGCCTTGTTTGCTAAACGTAAGAGTTGCTGAACCGAGGCTATCAACCTTGAACTTCAGATAGAACGATCCGTCATTCGCGGTAGTGGTAGTCTGATTGTTTTCTCCTGTCACTGTCACGCCGGCAATCGGCACTCCGAGAAATGCGTCGGTGACAACGCCGGATACCGTACTGTAACCCGGTTCAGGAGCAGTGGCGTCGTTTGTGCACGTCACAAACAGCACCGCCATCAGTGCAAAAACTGGAAGAAGTCTCAGGGTTCTCATGCCTTCTATCCTTTCAAGTCACGCGTGTGGCATCAGTAGGGGTTATTACTTTATGTGGCGGTCCATACGGTCCTGTTCCTGACGCCAGCGGTTCAGAATTCCGTCTTCTTTTCTCTTTTCTGTGATGCGTTCCTGCAATGTAGGAACGAGATCTGCTTTCAGAAGAATTATGAGCTCTTTCTTGTCAAACTCTTCCCGATTGTACCCAAAGAGGTACCGGAGACCCAAGACATACCACGGAAGGTCCTTCAGAACGGGGACGCCGGTGCGAACAGTGTTCGTCTGGGTGGAATACAATCCGCCGATGATGCTCTCTTCTCCATCCAAGAGCAGGAGATTGGTATTGGCTTTTGTCCGATTGACAATAGTGGTAAGTGTTCCAGGTTGGACATCACTACGTTCGACTTCCACATTCAAATGAATAAAACTAACCCCTTGTTCGGTGAGCACTTGGGGCGTCACGTTGATAATCGTGCCTGCGCTATAGAATTTATCTATCAAATTGCCTGCAAAGTCGCGTTCACGGACAGAGAAGTCTTGCCCAACCTGAATGCGCCCGGTCTCGCCGGAGCGGACAATGATTTCCGGACCCGAGACCAACTCGCCGAGTTGAAGGTTGGAGAACATCTTCGCGAGAACATCGATATTCGCAAAACTGATCTTCGGGCTAAACCCGACGTTAAAAATATCCGCTTTATTTTGATCTGCCCCGGCGAAGGTGGAAGCCAGCGTGAAATCCTTCGTGCTCTTCATGAAATCCCAGTTGATACCCACTTCTTCAATGCGGGTAAGATCTGCTTCGAGAAGATACGCGCTAATCTTCACTTCGCGGCTCTTGATGGATGCAACCTCTTTTTGAATTCTGGCGGCTGGTGCTGCACCTGCGGGGCCGGCGGCTTGTTTGGTAGATTCGCTGGCAGGGGAGGTGATCTGAATATATGAATCGAATTCAGTGTACCAGAGGTCGTTCTTTCTGCAGATTGTCTCAAGAGCGTCCTTCCAATGCATGCCCTGGATATCAATGTTGATGGGCGTGGTGCGCCGCTCGGTGTCAATCACGAGTTTTCCTGTAAATTTCTTGCTCACTTCGCTAATGATCGTAATCGCCTTGTCAAGCGGTGTGGTCGGAGCGATGGAGACAAGTTCTTGCGGGGAGGTATGCTCGCGAAAGGCCCGGCGTTCAGAAGAACTCGACCCCTGCGCATGCAAAGGAACGACCGCCACACACAAGAGAATGATCGCAGCTGCCATGATACGTGTCGTGTTCATGCTAGTCCCATTCCTCTTTGTTAGGTTCGTTTTGCCCAGTTCCATAACGGATTGTGAGTTCGACCCGATCGATAATGCCTCCCTTGTTCAGCGTGCATTCCAGTCGGCCGTTCTGAGGATCGATCTTTGTCACGTATCCAAGATACACTTCGTCGCCTTCCTGCAACGTGCGGATGGCTTTGCTCTGATCCTCCACGAATACTTTCCCTGGAATGACCGCCTTCAACGAAGAGCGTTCTATTTCCACCAGACCCCGGACGTTGGGTGGAATTCCGCTTGAGATAACCGGGATGAACGGATCGGAGGTGATGCTGGTTGGAGATATGATCCGATCGATGAGCGCGCCGGAAAGTTCTGCAACGGAAGAATAGTAGGATTGGACCTCCATGGAGAACGTCACGAGCACTCCGCCCAGCTTCTTGTCGGTGGTCGCCACTTCGATTCCATGCAGGGTAAGGGTGGTGATCTTATACAAGCGGCGATCGTTCTCCATGTACCAGATGAACCGATACAGGTTGGCGAATGGAGCTTCCCCCTTCAGGCTGTAAATATGATAGCCGTAGTTACTCTTGTCCACTCCCCCTTCGTACGCCACGTCGAGCTTGATGGGACCGCTCAGATCGATGAGATGGCTGAAGTATGCATAACTTTGCGCGGTCACATCGGCGGGCGGAATGATTTTGTTCCTCGTCTCCCAGCGCTTTTGTGTATCATTGAGCGTAGTGCTGAGATCGTTGAACTGATTTACGAGGTTAGGGGTATTTTGCAGTTCTTCATCGATCTTCTTCATCGATGCCTGAATTGCCTTCACCTTCTTCGGTTGGTTAATTACCCGCCAGTAACCTCCCCCGATGAGGATCAAGAACATCAGGATCCCCAAGACGATGCTATTACGGAGCTTGTAGGACACGGTACCTCTCCTTCTGTCGTTCGGTCAACGGACCGCTTCTGTTGCGGGAATGTCAAGCGAGTATTTATATACTTCCTGGTCACGGATGGACTGAACGGTGACCTCTTTGAGAACTGCATTGTCGAATATTGCCGAAAATCTCGGAATCCGGGTGCGATAGGTGGTGTACCCGATCAGATTCAATGTTGAGCTCCCTCCTTGACCCGCATTGAAATCGGTCACCCAAAGGGAATTCAGGTCCTCCACACCGTTGGTGAGTTTCGTCAGCGTGCGACTCCACCGCTGGCTGCCCGGAACGAGTGAGTCGTACAACGCAAGAGATGTCTTGTATCGGTTGATCTGCTGTTGAAGGGCGTCGATGGAATTCGCCAATTGTTGATTCTCCGCCTGCTGGCTTTCCTTTCGCGTCAATTCATCATGGAGATCACGTAGTTCTCTGGTCTTTGAGGTGATCTGCCAAGTGAAGAAAAACGCGGAAATGAACAGGAGCACAATCAGGACGTAGCCGTGCCACGCGAGCTTGAAAACGCGCTGACTTTCACGGATGGAATCGGGCAGAAGGTTGACCCGGTACATTGACTGACTCTTTTGGTCCAGGATGCGCCAAGCCGCGCCGATCGGGACTGCGAAAGCGGAAATTTCGGCTTGCTGCTCCGGCGGCAACGGACTGGTGTCCAACATGGGCACCAGGAGATAGTCGACTTCCTGATCGGGCAGTTGCTGCACGAGGAATTCCTTGAAGTCGATCCTGTGGCTTTCCCCCGCAAGGACGATTCGATGGATGCGCGGAAGCCCGAGATTGTCCTGTTCGAGGAGAAGTCTGCTATAGACCGTATTCTGCAGGTTCGGGGAGTCATACCCTTCGCCGAGAATCGGGGCGAATTGATAGAAGTGATCTCCCCGCATAAAGATAAGCCGCGTGAACTCGACACCGACATAGATGATGACGGTCACCTCATTGGCCTGGAGTTCGTAATTCTGGCGAACCAGGTTCATGAGCGAGACGTCGGAACTGTCTATGCCAGCAATCAGCGGAAGTCGGCCACCAAGGTAGCTCTTGATGCCTTCCAGTGAGTGGACAAGGCTCAGCCCATCTTCCCTCACGATGCAGAGAAGTCCACCCTCCTCGGTGTGGATGTGGTCCACGGCATCCATCATTGGCTGGAAAGCGCGGATGTTTCTCAGCTCTTCGAGAATCCGCTGTCGCAGCTTCACCCCTTTCAGTCCGTAGTCAGTCTCGAGCACGTGATAATAGATTGCCGGTTCAGCCAGACTGTACACCAGCGAGTATTTCGTGCTCGGGTAGGCGGCGAGGAGCCTTAGGAGAATGGAACTGTTGTCGTCCGATTGGACATCGGCAGTGGCGGATTCCATGACCGAACCACCCGACGAGACGGCAAAGGGGTCCGAGCCCCCGTCGGCGCCAGGAAGACCGATATCAACGCTCTTGTGCTCTGCCATCTTTGAGGCAAGCGTGGCCGTGCGCAATTCCTGTACAATCACACGCCTGCCTTTGACCGCAAGATGTGCAAGCTTCAAATCGAGCCCGTCCACAAACAGGCCGATGACGTTTTTGCTGCGTCCACTCATTTCGGACATGGTTTCCTCACCTCTCGTATGCACCACCAGCGGCCTGATCCAGGGGATCAGTCACCAACGCTGGCGGAGAGATTCATGATTTGCTGGAAGCGACGCTTGTTATTTGCTGAAACAACGGCGTTCTCCAGGGAGATTTTTTTCTGCAGATAGAGCCTCTTCAAATCCTGCTCCAGGGTGGTCATACCGAGATCTGCACTCTCGGCCATCATCTGATATATTTCACCGGTGTTATTATTCTTGATGGCGGCGCGCACTGGAGGCGTCATCGTCAATAATTCCTTTGCCAATACCCGTTTGCCATCGAGGCTGGACACGAGCTTTTGCGACATGACACAACTCAACGTATCGGCCAGACGCAGCCGGACGCGGTCCTGCTCGATGGGCGGCATTTCACCGATAATACGGTCGATCGTCTCCACTGCCGATGCCGTATGCAGCGTTGAAAACACCTTGTGACCGCTATCGGTGATTTCCAGGGCCGTCATAATGGTGTCGGGATCACGCATTTCCCCGATGACGATGATGTCGGGGTCCTGGCGCA
>PMNP01000350.1 GCA_003161755.1 Ignavibacteriota bacterium
TCCCAAGGCAGCGACAACGTGAAGGTCTGCCTGCTCGTTGAGCATGACAGCAATTCCTTCACGCAACAGGCGATTGTCTTCGATGAGCAGAATTCGGATCGGCTTCTTCTTTATTCGAGGACCTTTGGATTTGTTTCTGGCTGGCATGGTGTTGATGTTGCGAGCATAAAGTTCAGTGGCCCATCCCACCGGTACGTCCTTCATGAATATATCCTTTTGCGAAACTCGACATTCTGGGGTTCAGACTGCCAAACGGGCTTCGACGGATACGGATAAGGTTGCGTCTTCAGTTTTCGACTTGAGGTACGCGTTGGGGTCGTGGTAGAGCGCCCCTTCCGGGAGCCAATCCCACATTGATCCCAGATCCTTTTTTACAAGATCGACATAGAATTGTGGGATCTCCACAGTCTGCCGTTCAAAGAACGGAAGGAACTGAGGGTCTTCGCTCAGTCGCCGGAGTATTTCGGAATAGTAGTTGATTCGGCCATAACCTTCGGTGGAGATTGCCCGGATGACATTCAACCATTTTGGGATGAACGTGTTCGTTGCCGCAGCACGCCTGTAGATTGCTTTGTGGGAGAAGGAATAACGGGTAAGGTCGATAACATGCTCATAGAAGTCCGGCCAGGTATAATTTCGCGGCTTGATATTCATTGCGCCGTTGTTATTCAGAAAACTAAACGGGAAGGGGATAACACGGTCTTCCTGTTGATATTGAAGATTCAAAGGTGCAGCCTGACCGAATGCAGACAGCAGGGAATAACCCGGAAATGCTCCTGGTGTAAGATCGATGAAGCGCTTTGTCAGCTCAAACGGTTCATCCCCTTCATCGATGTCAAGCCCGAGCACGAAATTTGCCTGGAGGTAGGGGACATATCTCAGGATTGTATTGACATGCTCGGAGACTTCCCGCACTTTCTCCATCCCCTGCAATCTTCCCGTCCGCGACTTTTCACCCATATCATACCATGATTCAATGCCAGGGAGGAGGGCTTTGAAACCGTTGCGCCTCATGCGAACCAGGTGTGATTCTGAAAGAAGAGAAAGACTGCTTTCCGCAACGAAATCAATGCGCCCCTCGGGGACCGCTTCCTCAATGGCGTTCATGCAGTTGTCGAACTGCACACCAAAATTCGGATCGTGGAATGCCACGCGCGGGCGCTTGAACTTCGTCAGCAGGAAGGCCAGGTCCTCCTTCATTACTTCCATGTCCAGCGATTGGTAAGGGACAACCGAGTCGATGCAGAAACTGCAATGATACGGGCAGCCCAGGCTTCCCAGCATCGGGACCAGTTTGATGAACGGCGCCTTCTTCAATGTTGGTTCGATNNATCACACCCATTGGGCGGTTCTGAGCACAGGATGCCAGAACCTCATGAATGACGGATTTGTCGGTGAAGCCAAGGACATAGTCGAAATACTTTTGCGAGCCCTGCGGGTAGCACCGGGCATGAGGCCCGCCAAGGACCGTCACAGCCCCGCGTGCACGGAATTGGAAACTGAGCGCATACGCCAGTTGCGCCGCCTCAGTGAAAGCGCCTATGAAGACAATGTCGACGTTTCCAGGAATTGCATCGGACAGATCTTCCAGACCAGTGTAGCAAAGGTAGCTGACCTCATGTCCTTCCTCCTGGCACCACACGGCCACTGCCTGAGGCATGATGCTTGCAAAGTTTGCGTGCATAACCCGCGCCCACATGGAACGCGTAGAACACTTGCTGACGAGATCAATGATCCCGATACGTAACTTTCGCATCATGCTCTCCAAAAGTTGTTGGGAACAAATACTACTTCAACTGTTTCAGATTCCGCTTCCGTATCGCATCCTTTACAATTGCCGAAAATACGTGCTGTGTCAACTGATGGGAATAGACTTCCTCGTTTTCTCCCACAGCGCGAATCGCCTTCAGGAAATCTCCGACGGTAACCTTGTTGAGAATAAACTCCTCCACGCCGGTCCGCACGAACGCCAGGATCTCTCTCTCCGCCTTTGCTGAACCCGCCACCTTCAAAGAATGTCGCTTTGGAGTAGTGCCAAGGGATGAGGTTCGGCGTTTAAGAACAGGTATTCGTTGCACAATGCCCTTTGCGGCCAAGGAAGTGACCAAAGTTGATTGGACACAACATAGAGAGGAATACTGCCTGGAGTAATCGCTCGAACGGTTGAAAGAGGGACTAGTCCTTTGGAGGGAGAGGCGGAGGCTCCTCGTAATCTTTATCGGTATGTGCGNNTTTCCAGACGTGTATGCAGTGCGAGTTTCTCAAGGATATTGTGAACGTGGCTCTTCACCGTATCCACCGCCAGGTGAAGTCGTTGGGCAATTTCCTTGTTGCTCAATCATTCCGCGATTAACGCTATGACTTCCCGTTCCCTGACGGTCATCTTCACCAACGCAAACGGGTTTCCCTTCCGCTTGGATGTTGCTTGATCGACGATTTGGGAAAAAAGCGAGCCGGTCAGCAGAGGAGGAAGAACGTTTGTTCCATTGGCGACAGATCGGATTGTCCTGAGGAAATCGTCAAAGGTTGCATCTTTGAGGACAAAGCCGGAGACCCCCGCCTCGACATATTCAACAAGTTCCTCCTGAACGGGAATGAGGTCCATCCCGATGACACGCGCACTCGGGGCGTTCTTTCGGAGGACTTTCAGCAGGCGGAGGCTGTGCTGGTTCCGCAACCCAAGATCGAGGAGAATGACATTGGGCTTCAAGCCTCGCGCTTTCGTGACGGAATCACTGTTGCCGGCAGATGGAACAACCTTAAGATCGGGTTGCTCCTTGAGCATTGCCGTCAATCCTTCACGCAGAAGGCGATTGTCTTCAATAAGGAGGATGTGGATTCTCTTCATTCGACAGTAACGCGGGGAACGACTGAGAGGTCATCCAGACCCCGATGTTGGTAGTATAATAGGGATTCTGTTCATTGATTTCAACTGGTACGGGATCTCTTTCGTGGTGCGCGGCGCGCGCGTCAACTTGCCTGGCAGTATATCAAAAGCCCGGATGATCCGAAGATGATTGATCCTGCTTGGATTCCCTCATGAACAAGGAAACTGACACGAAATCAAGGATTTCTTGTGTAAAGGGATGATTTCTTCGAATCGAGAGACTCGTTGATAAGATCAAGATTGCTATTGGAGGGGATTTGCGGTAGATTACTATAGAGTATATCGTGTAAGATGATTCCGTTTGGCAAAACAGCGTTCGATTCAGGCCTGCCTCTAGACATCCTCCTTACGCTGGTTCTTCGCTTCGTTTACGAAACGCTTCAATACGCGCCAAGGTGGATTTGCTGTAGACTCACTATTGGGATGTTGGGAAGAAAGGAAAGGAGTCTCAATGATTGCTGCAAACCAGGTTTGGGGCATTATCCAGGGACACGTTCCGANNGGTGCCGTCAGAGGCCATTTATGCCCTTGTTGAACTGCATGGGAAGCTTGACGAGCAAGACCGTCAGCCTCAATCTGCCCGGTCGAGCACCCCGAGGTGGAAGACCCTTGTTCGCCATGTTTTGGCAGGCGAGCTGAAAAAGGGGAAGGTTCGATCCAGACGCCGTTCCGACCCTCCCGCAGGGTTGAAAGATTTCCGGAAAAACATTAGGAATTGACCAAAGTAATATTGATATTAGATGTGTCAAATAACAGTGCACCGCTTGCTTATTGTATCCTGCATGAACCGTACGAGTCCGTCCAAGGTCGCAACGTCATCATACAGAAGAACTCTCCAAGCATAATCGGCGTACACCTTGCCTGACGGGATGTCGGGTTTTTAGTCATACATGAAAGGACGTGTTCCATGGAAAAGGGAACAGTCAAATGGTTCAATGCAGCAAAAGGTTTCGGTTTCATCGCGCGTTCCAGCGGCGAAGATGTGTTCGTCCACTTTAACGCCATCTCTGCAAGCGGCTACAAGAGCTTGAATGAGGGTGACACCGTGGAGTTCGAAGTCGTAAAGGGCCCGAAGGGTCTTCAGGCGGCGAACGTCACAGTCGTCCGGTAAGAACCAGCACCATGCTGTAACAAAAAAACCCTGCTCAAAAGGCAGGGTTTTTTTTATGCTGGAGGATTGCTGAACACGAATGGCGTGGTGTTATTTCTCGGCGATTTCCTTGATCAGGCCGGCTGCCCGGGCCTGTGTCGATTGGTCGCGTCCCAGCAGCACAGGCAATGTCGCGACGATCTGGAATTCCTTAAGTGCTTCCTCTCTTCGGTCCTCGAGCATATAGAGCCGGCCGAGTTCGAAGTGATGCCGGATGACGTTCGGTGAGATGGTGATGGCTTTCTTCAGAGATTGCTCCGACTCTTCAAATCCCCCCTCCGGAAGTCGGTCAAAGAACAGCGCCGCAAGCTGCCGCTCGACCCAGCTCACGTTGCCGAGTGCCATGTAGAAGGAGCCGAGAATGGAGTACGCGACATCATCGTGGGGATTGAGCGCGATACTGAGTTCAAGCTCGTGCTGGATCACATAACAGAGGCTCACCTTCGTCTTGCCTCCCTCGAACATCGCGATGTTGCCAAGCGCTGCCGCCCTCCACGTATGACCCTCCGACACCATGGAATCCGCGCGGATACAACGATAGGCGTACGCGTCTGCCTTGCGGTAGAGTTGGAGCTTCTGTTCGTCCGGCGCAATATCGGCCGTGCACACAGTGACGCGAGCGAGCCGCCAGAGGACATCGGCAGAATCGGCAGCCATGGTGAGCGCCGAATCATAGCAGGTCTCCGCCTGCGGGTAGTTGAGGAGAGCAAATTCCCTGTCCCCTCCCCCCACAGTCAAAGCGGGAGAGGGCGGACCGATGAACAGCAAGAGCATGAGGAATGCGCTCACAGTGTTGCAATCTCCTGAGTTGTTCTACTTCCCTTCAATAAGAAGATGGGTGAGAAATCTCACGCCATGCGTCCATTCAAATAGCCACACCTCGACCCACTTCAACGGGTTCCAGATGTGGAGATACCATTGTTTCCAGGCCCGCTCGAAATGGCTTCTCGTGTATGCTCCGGCAAAGGGGTTATGCTTCTTGAACCAGAGTTGCATAACAGAAGGGACCTTGACTTCCGGCATTTCGTCACGGAGCTTTCCATAGAGCGCGGCAAGTTCTCCAACCTTCAAGTCCCTCCAGTCTATGACATCTTTCCGCGATTTGACCATCAGCTCGTGGAGAGCCTCTTCCACCTTGCCCTTTGGACGACTTCGAAGCCAGACTTCTTCGAGCCGGAAGAAGAGCTTCACGATTCCCCAGAGCCGCTTGCCGATGGTGCAGGTCCAGTTCCACCAAAACGGCAGGAGGCCTTCGCGGGCAAAACCGGATCGCCGATCGTTCCTATGCCGCACAGTCCAGAACCCGCAATTCATCGGGTGCAATCCTTCGATTCTTGAAGCGTACAGATAAGCAGCAAAGAAGAAGAGCCGGTTCCAGTACGTCGCCCGGTCGTGCCTCCATACCTTAAGCGCATTGACCATATGGTCGACGGCATAGAACTGATCCCANNATCCCAGGCATTGCGATACGCTTGCATCAATTCATCAGGGGTCATTCGTTCCGGCGCCACAGCCACATGCGCTGAATCGTACGTATTGAAATCCTTGTCCATCCACCGACGCTCGCGCCACCAGCGCTGATGGTCTTTTGACCCGGGAAGCGGAGAGAGTATATAGAAGGATGCTGAGTCGAATCCAATACTCTGGAGCTCGGCAATATCATCCTTTATACCGGCAGACGTATCGAACGGCAGTCCCAGGATATACCCGGCGTGACAGGCGATGCCGAGAGCATGAAGATGGGCGGCGAGGTCTTTGTACTCCGATACCTGGTTCTGAAATTTGCCCTGCGACCGGAGGTTGTCACGATTCACGCTTTCCACACCGAAGNNCGAAGAATGTCTGGTTGCAACCTGCACGTGCGGCGAGGACAAAGAAATCGCCGGGAGGCATTTTTCGTGCGGCCAGGTCACTCTGCATCATAAACGTGAACGGAATGTGTTCTTCTTCACGCAGATGAGTCAGCCCTTCAAAGAGCTGCCGCCAGCGAGGATTGCGCGCAATATTATCGTCGGTGAAAAAGCTGTGGACGATGCCTGTTTCATGATAGTTGCGACGGACAAATTCAACGACCTGCTCCGGTTCGCGGCAACGCATCGTGCGCCCCTGCACATTGATGATGGTGCAGAAGTCACACGTGAATACGCAACCCCGGCCGGTGTCAATGGTGCTATAAGGCGAGGCGAATCCCTTCAGGTCCTCCTTGGAAAGACGGGGGATGGGAAGATTGGAAAGATCCGGAGTCGGATTCAAAAAATTGTAGAGCGGCTCTGGGTGTCTTTTGAGCACATCTTCCACAACAGCAGGGAGGCGGTCCCCTTCGACCTCGCCTGCAACAAGGGTGATTCCCTTGACCATGGCCTCCCTCAGATCGGCGGTGAGTCCCACCATGGCAAGCATGCCACTCACATGAAATCCGCCAATCAACACTGGTATGTGGTGAGGAAGGAACCAGGATGCGATGTCCAGTGCCCGGGGAAACTGGTTCATCTGCACTCCGACAAGCATGACAATCGTCTTCACCCCTGGCATTCTTGACCGCCGCATGATCTCTTTCGCCGGCACCCGCTGAATTGCTTCATCGATCAACCGGACTGAAAGAGATACTCCCTCAAAGAAGGGATAACGCACGAGATCGCGCGCCAGCGTCCCCATCTGTGTCAGGGTATTGCTGCGAATGACCCCCAACCGCATCTGAATGGGATAACCATCATCGGTGTAATTTGTCGGGCGCACAATGGTAATGTCCAACTCTCGAACCCCGCAGGCCGCCGCATGATTGCGAGATAACGTCCCAGCCGTTTCAGAAGATTCTCTCATGGTCCCTTCCCCTCAACGCCTTGGATGAACAACTGTCAAACTTACATGATACCATGCACGGCGTCGTTCGGGAATAGCTCGANNTTTCAGTCTGCATTGAACACCATCGGATCTCATCCGATGAATGGCCCCTTAAAATAGGGAAAAGGAACAAAGTCATGGGAGTGAGCGTTAATTCTACTGTGTTGCGTCGGGGAAGCCGTATGTTGATCACGAAAACACCATAAGTGTTGGGCCTCGAGGACCGTTGCTCCAGCAGGATAACATATCACGAGAAGATGGCGCGCTTTAACCGGGAGCACATCCCTGAACGCATTTCCCATGCAAAGGGGAGCAGCATAGGAAACATTTACGCTGACGAACAATATCTCCCTATATACACGGGCCAAGGTGTTCAATAAGATCGGCAATCAAACAGAAATGTTCTCGCGCTTCAGCACGGTTGGCGGCGAAAAAGGAAGCGCCGATACGGAACGCGACGCGCGCGGGTTCTCCATGAAATTCTATCTTTGTCACTTCTTCAGAGCCAACGAGAACTTGGGAAGAGCAGTGGCGAAAGTGCTTGAGGTGGATGTGGAGGAAGTATTGAGAGCCCTGAAGCATGAACTTGTCGAAATGTGAACCGGACTTTCGAACACTTATTGGGCGGAGGCCGGGCTTGAGCGATGACGGCTCAAGGTAGGCCGCTTTTCTTGATGGCTCTCCTTACGAATTCCGCCCCACGGGGCGATCCGCCTTCAAGGAATTACTTCTTTTGCAGCCGCCTTGCAGAAGCTGAGTATTCGTCCGCCCTTGCCCGGTCTCCCATCATCTGGTAGCACCAGGCGGCATTGACGTATGCCGGGTCAAACGTCGAATCCCGTCGGATTGCCTCGAGGTAGTAGTCCAGAGAGGTCTTGTAGTCGGAGCCAGCCATCCTCACGATAATGCCAATTCTGTATGGAATGGAAGGCACTGAGGGACTCAATGAATCAGCAAAAGAAAGGAACCTTAAGGCATCCTGATATCGCTTGTGTCTCACCAAAAGGCCCGACAACTTATTGAGCGCCTCTTCGTATCCCATTCCTTTTGCCACGATTGAGGTGTACAAATTTTTGGCAGACGAGGTATCCCCTGACTCTTCGATATCCAGAAGGAGGCTGCGCCAAATGCGTGAATCGGAGGAGTCGAGTGAAAGATNNTTTCGTGCGGTCCTGCTCCAAAAGTGTTGATCGGGGAGGATGTTGATCCGTGAAAGCGATCGTTGTTCGCTGGCGTTCACACCTACCCATGTTCCGGTGAGAATGAGTGAAACAATCGTCGTGGCGACAAGTCCGCGTCGTCGGCGCACTATGTCCTTCGTAGCCTCTCCCCAGAGCAGGCAGGCGGTAACCGGGACACCCAACGTGAATGGTGCAAGAGCATCCCAATCCCGGCTCATTCCGAGTTCCGGGTTGACGAGACCAATGAACACTGCTCCGCATAGTGTAACCAACCCAAGGNNGGAGCGGCACCTGCCGAAACGCGATTATGAGAAGAACAATGGTCGAGGCTTGGCACAAGAGAAACAGGTTGGCGATATCCACAACGTGGTGGCTATCGGTAACTCCATACGCCTGAATTCCGTCGATTTGGGCTGTCCATGGCAGGAAGTGCTGTCCAGCATAGTTCATCTCAGCATGAACAATGATGGGAAGAGAGCCCGAGAAGTAGAGCAGCAACACGAAGAGGCAAGCGGAGACGGCTACCGAGAAGATGCCGAGAAGCAACTCCTTCCGCCTGGAACTCTCATACATCAAAAGGAGCGCCACAGGTACAAATGCTACGGTGCCCAAATTAAAGGCAAGCATTGCGCCAAATGTAAAGACAGGCCAAACGATGGACACCCGCCCGCCGGCATAGGCAAGTGCGATAGCGATGAAGAGAAGCAACGCAAAACATGTTGGGGCGTAATTTTCGATGTAGCCGAAAAACAGTTGGCTGACGCCTGAGCCGACAATGAGAAGCGTCGTCAGGAATCGTTCCACCCGGTGAGGACTGCAGTTGCGCGAAATCACCCAGGCGATCAGGACACATCCGATTCCCGAGATCATGCTGAGCCATCGGTAGGCGTCTTCAGCGGGATTCGATGAGCCGAATGCGGCGCATACCCTCCGGAGTTGAACGTAGANNTGGGAAAGAGAGAGAAGATCCCGAGCAGTCCGCCGAATAGCAAATGACCCAGGGCAACCCGCGCCGGCACTCCGCGTGCTGTCACGGCATGTCTGGCTCGCTCCATCGATTTCAGAATGGAATCCTGAACCGCCGGCATCATGAGAAGAACCATTGCTGCGAATACAACGAGTTTGAACGGCCAGTCATAGAAAGCGAAATAATGGAAGCCCCAGTTCCATGCTGACGGGTATTGGCTGGACCAAAGAATCAGGATGCCAAGGCTGGCAATTGATCCT
>PMNP01000228.1 GCA_003161755.1 Ignavibacteriota bacterium
GGACGGTTGAGAGGGAACGCGACCGGCGGAACGCGCCTCGCGTTCGGCGAGTACGGGATCCAGGCGTTGGACCCGGGCTGGCTCACGAACCGCCAGATCGAAGCTGCTCGTATCGCGATGACCCGTTACATCAAGCGTGGTGGCAAGGTCTGGATCAACGTGTTCCCCGACAAGCCCGTCACCCAGAAGCCCGCGGAAACGCGCATGGGAAAAGGAAAAGGCGCGCCGGAATACTGGGTGGCCGTTGTGAAGCCTGGACGGGTCATGTTCGAAATTGGTGGGACAACCAAGGCAACGGCCCACGAAGCGCTTCGTCTTGCTGCGCATAAACTTCCAATCAAAACAACGATAAGTGTCCGCCCCGACTTTGAAGGGCAGTGATTGTTGGGAACCGTCTGAAACAAGGAATGCAACTGTATGAAGATGGAAGAAATCCGCCAGCTTTCGCTGGATGAACTAAAGAAACGGCTCGTGGACGAAGAGGAAAGTCTTTCAAATCTTCGGTTCCAACTTGCCACACGACAACTCGAAAGCCCCCTGCGTGTCCGTTCCGTCCGGCGTGATATCGCGCGCATCAAGACATTGATCACCGAACGTGAGCTGTCCGATGCGCGGTCCGGAGCGACGACTGGGATTCCTGCGAAGACGGAGACCAAGCCATCATGACTGATGCAGCCACAACAACCACGGCAGAACGTACGACCCGTCGCAAGATCCGCGTCGGCAAAGTGGTCAGCAACAAAATGAGCAAGAGCATTGTGGTGACGGTGGAACGTCCCGTTCCCCACCCCATCTACAAGAAATACTTCAGGCGGACTTCACGCCTGATAGCTCATGACGAAAAGAACGAAGCGGGTATCGGCGATACGGTACGCATCATGGAAACACGCCCCCTGAGCAAGACCAAGCGATGGCGTCTGGTCGAAATCGTGGAAAAGGCGAAGTAACACGTCCGACGATGGAGTGATCAATGATCCAGGAAGAAACAAATCTTGTGGTGGCCGATAATTCGGGGGCCAAAAAGGTGCGATGCATCAGAGTGCTCGGTGGGTCCGACCGACGGTATGCTGGTCTGGGCGACCTGGTGGTCGTATCTGTGAAGTCCGCCATTCCGGGCGCGGCCGTAAAAAAGGGCGAGGTGGCCAGAGCGGTAATCGTCCGGACAAAGAAAGAAACCCGGCGGAAAGATGGGTCGTTTATCCGCTTCGATGAAAATGCCGCCGTGCTGATCAATGACGCCGGCGAACCGCGCGGAAGCCGCATCTTCGGACCTGTGGCTCGAGAACTGCGCGAGAAACAGTACATGAAAATTGTTTCACTCGCACCGGAAGTGCTCTAATGAATATTCGGAAGAACGATATGGTGGTGGTCGTCGCCGGCAACGCCCGGNNGTTCATATCTCCAATGTCATGCTGCTCGATCCGAAAAGCGGTGAGCCGACCCGCGTGGGCATGAAGGTGGTCAAGGATGAAACGACCCAGCGAAAGCGGCGTATGCGTGTCTCAAGAGCCACAGGCGAAATGTTCTAACCTTTAACGTACGGATGAGTCTGGTATGAGCGAAGAGAAACCCAAGAAACAGCCCCAGGCGGCTGGAAAAACCGAGAAGACCGAAAAGACCGAGAAGCCGAAGGGCGGGTCAAAAAAAGGCGCCGCCGCTGCCGCGCCGACACCGAAACAAACCGGTCGCCGGGAAAAAGCAATCGCTCGCATGAGCCTGCTCTATCCCAAAGAAGTCGTTCCATCGCTCATGAAGCGATTTAACTATTCCAATGTCATGCAGGTGCCCCGCCTGGAAAAAATTGCCATCAATATCGGCGTGGGGCAGGGTACGCAGGATCCGAAGCTGGTGGATGCGGCAGTACACGATCTCGAAATGATTGTGGGACAAAAGGTCGTCATCACGCGGGCCAAGAAAGCCATCTCGAACTTTCACCTGCGCGAAAAAATGCCCATCGGATGCAGAGTGACTCTGCGACGCACAATTATGTACGAATTTCTCGACAGGTTTATCAGTGTCTCGGTGCCACGCATCCGTGATTTCCGGGGGCTCTCAGACAAGTCGTTCGATGGCCNNGGAAATTATACCATCGGCATCAAAGAACATACGATCTTTCCGGAAATCGACGTCGACAAGATTGCAAAGATCTTTGGTATGGACATCACGTTCGTGACAACGGCAAAGTCCGACCTGGAAGCATATGAATTGCTGAAAGCATTCGGCATGCCGTTCGTCAAGCGACAGGAAGTACTCGAGTCGGCAAAAGCATAATTGGAAGGTTGTTCTGTATGGCTAAAACCAGTGTGAAAGCACGCCAGCGCAAGCGCGAAAAACTGGTGGCAAAGTATGCGGCTCTCCGAAAGGAGCTGAAGGAAAAGGGAGACTCTGAAGGACTTCAGAAACTTCCCAGAAATAGCAGCCCGTGCAGACTCCATAGCCGGTGCAGCATGACTGGCAGACCACGCGGCTATATGAGGAAGTTCGGCCTTTCGCGGATCTCGTTCCGTGAGCTCGCGCTGGACGGGAAAATTCCCGGCGTGACAAAGGCCAGCTGGTAAGATATGAACAACAGGTTCAGTTCGCAGAAGCAGGAGAACGCATGACCATGACCGACCCCGTAGCCGATTACCTGACACGGCTGCGGAACGCCCTCCAGGCAGGGCATAAAAAAGTCGACGTTCCGGCGTCGAACATGAAGCGCCAATTGACCCGGCTGCTCATCGACCAGCAATTTGTCACCGGGTTTACGGAACTGAAGGATACCCCGCAGGGAACTCTGCGCATTCAGTTGAAGTACCATGAGGGACGGCCTGTGATCACGGGACTGAAACGTGTGAGTACTCCCGGACTGCGGACCTATGTCGACGCCACGGAGATCCCGCGAGTGCTCGGCGGTCTGGGAATAGCCGTCATTTCCACTTCGCGAGGGTTGATGTCCGACCGTCAGGCCAGAGAGGCAAAGGTCGGGGGCGAAGTGGTTTGCGAAATCTGGTAACCGGGAATTGGAAGGAGAATTGTCGCCGTGTCACGAATCGGTAGAAAACCCATCCCCATTGTCAAGGGTGTCAAGGTCCAGGTCAAGGATCGCGCGGTTTCCGTGAGCGGGCCCAAGGGCGAGCTTGCCGCTGTGGCCCATCAAAGCATCGGGGTCGAGATCAAGGACAACCAAATCCTGGTGTCACGCTCTTCAGACCTGAAGGAAGCCAGGGCATTGCACGGATTGTGGC
>PMNP01000071.1 GCA_003161755.1 Ignavibacteriota bacterium
TTCGTGGGCACGACAGGTCTTTCCACAGGCCCGCACCTGCACTTCAGCGTGGTCAAGAACGGCCAGTACATCGATCCCGACAAGCTGTCCGTTCAGCGCGAGGCCGGACCGGCCAATCGCGTCGCCTACCTGGAAGCCATCCGGTCGCGCGTTGCGATTCTCAAATCGCTGCCGCCGGTCGTGGCCAAGAACTAGCGCGTCGGATGGACCAACGGGTCCGTCGGTGTCTCGTCGTTTGAATCCTGCGCATCTTGCACCTTCGGCGCCGGTTGCTTGTCCTGGGGTTCGTCGTCGAAGGCGCCCAGCTCGCGCAGTACGTCTTCGTCGGGAACCGGGGGTAATTCGGGAACCAGCGGTTGTTTGGCGCTGCGTTCTTGTGCGCGTCGGCGGCGGTAGAACAGGACTTCCTCGGCCAGGCCCAGAACGATGTAGGCCAGCACCAGGAACAGAAAAATGAAAGCCTTGGCGAAGCCAGCCAGCAGCCAAGTGGCGCAAGCGCCGCCGATGAGCAACACCACACCCACGGTCTTCACGGTCAGGCGCAGCTCTTTGAACGAGCGGAAGCGCACGCGCGACACCATGAGGAAGGACAAGATCAGCACGATGACGGCCGTGGAGGTTTCGCTGACCAGCTGGTACTCGCCGCTGTTGTGGCTGACGATGACCATGAACACCAGCAGGCTGGCCGCAGGCGGGATGGGCAACCCCAGGGTGAATTTGCCTGGCTTCTTGTGCCCCGAGGTTTCGTCGCGCCGCGAGAGTACGTTGAATCGGGCCAGGCGCATGGCGCCCGCGCAGACGAAAAGGCCAGCGACGAAAATACCGGTGAAGCCAAAGTCGGTCAGACCCCATTTGTACACAAGCAAGGCCGGGGCGGCGCCGAAGGTGATGACGTCGGCCAGCGAATCGAGGTCGCGGCCGAGGTCGGTTTGCGTCTTGGTCAGGCGGGCGACCCGGCCGTCGAAGGTGTCGAAGAACAAGCCAAAGCAAATGGCCAGCCCCGCAAGATAGAGGTCTTCCCCGCTGCGGCCAGAGGCACTTAGCGCAAGCGAGGCGAACCCACACAGGACAGACGAGAGTGTAAAAAGGTTCGGAAGGATGTAGTAGGTCTTCCGGAAATCCACGGCGAGAGGATACCATGTCGGCGTGTCTTTCTTCAGAGCCGCTTTCACTGTTTTGTTCATCGCCGTGGCCACCATCCTGGGAAGTCTCCTGGGATTGGCATTGCGCCTCGTGGACAGCAGTGGGGATCGCGTCCTGGATTTGGCGCGTGCCTGGTCGGGATGGGTAACGACCTTCGCGGGTGTGAAGATTGTGGTCGAGAATCGTGGCAACCTCGTTCCCGACCAGCCCTACGTGTTCATGGCCAACCACGCCTCGTCGCTCGACATCTGGGCGGTGTTCGTGGCCATTCCGCGCCGCATTCGCTTGATTGCGAAAAAGCAGCTGGCGCGCATCCCGTTTTTTGGCTGGGTGATGTGGGCCGGTCGTTTCATCTTCATCGATCGGAAGAATGGCGTCGCCGCCCGGCGAAGCATCGAGGTGGCGGGCCAGCGCATCCACGACGGCGTTTCGGTCCTGCTCTTTCCCGAGGGCACGCGCACCCGCGACGGCAGCCTGGGCCCCTTCAAGAAGGGCGGCTTTCACCTGGCGGTGAAGGCCGGGGTTCCCATCGTGCCGGTGGCGCTGCGAGGAACGCGCGAACTCATGCCGCGCGGAAGCCTTCTTCTTCGCAGCGGCTCGATGAAGGTAATCGTCGGCGAGCCCATCGCCACCCTTGGCCTCTCTGACGAGGATCGGGCCAACCTTGGCGAGCGCGTCCGCGGCGTGGTCGAGGCCATGCTGCGCGAGGGGACGGGAACTTCACCACAGAGACACTGAGAGCGCAGAGTTGGAGAAGAAATGGTTTCCGTATCCTTGTGATCCGAACCCCTTCTTCCTTCGCAACCTCTGTGCTCTCTGCGCTCTCTGTGGTGAAAAATCCTAATAGATCACACGCACCAAGCTTAGCCCGCAGGCGGGTGCCGTCACGCCGGCTTGGGTGCGGTCGCCGCTGGTCAGCAGGGCTTCGACCTCGGCCGGGGTCATCTTGCCTTTTCCGACTGCGACCAAGGTGCCGGCCAGGATGCGCACCATGTTGCGCAGGAAAGCCGTGCCTTCCACCTCGAACGACAGCAGGGCCCCTTCTCGGCGCACGTCGAAGCGGCGGATGATGCGCACGGTGTTCAGGCGGTCGCAATCCGAGGACCGGAACGAGCGAAAGTCATGTTCGCCGATGAGTCGCGCCGCCGCTTCGCGCATGGCGTGCGTGTCGAGCGGATCGTAGACGTGCCACACGCGCCGGGCGTGCTGGGGCGAGCGCACGGGATGATTCCAAACGTGGTAGCGGTAGATCTTCCCGCGGGCGTCGTGGCGGGCATTGAATCCCGCCGGCATGTCGGTCACTTCCAGCACGGCGATCGCAGGCGGCACGTGCGTGTTGATTCCGCGCAGAAATCCCAGCGTGGGGATGCGCGAGGCGACCTCGACGCTAGCCACCTGGCCCTCGGCGTGCACGCCAGCGTCGGTGCGGCCGGCTCCCTGGAATTCCATCTGGGTGGTCTTGAGGACTTCTTGCAGCACACGGAGAATTTCGCCCTGTACGGTGCGGGCATTCGTCTGCACCTGCCAGCCGGAATACCGGGTGCCTTCATATTCGATATGGACTTTGAACCGGGCCATTAATGGTGGTGTGCCGGGATTCCCGTCTTGGACGATGCCACTGGCGCTTCATGCGCGTGTACCGACCGAGAAGCGTCGGCAAGAGCCGAGTCCGTCTCGACGGCCACTTGTTGCAAGGCGTCAAATTCCGTTTTCATCTCCGCCATCGCCTGGTCGTGCTTGATGCCTTCATTGTACGGCCGATAGGCCGCCATCCATGATTCCATGGCTTCGCGGGAAGAGGTGAGCCGGTCACGCGCGGAGATCAGGTCGGATTTTGGTTGTTGCGCCACCTCTTTTTGGTGTGCGGCTGCAAGGGAGTCATACCGCGCCAACGACGCCTCCACACTGTCGATCATTTCGTCCACGTCGGCGAGTTTCGCCATCTGCGCATGGTGCCCTTTCGAAATCTGCTCGTTCAGATCGGTCTCCATTTTCTTTTGTTCATCGGATTTGCCGCAGCCGACAACAATCAGGCCAACCGACAAAAAAACGAACAGGCAGAAGTGTCTCATGACCAACCCCTCAATCGTTATTGATTGATTGTCGAAATCTCACGAAAAATATAAGGGGATTTGACGGCAAGTCCAATGGAATTCGACAGAGGAAAGGGAGAAAAAAGCCTCACACAGCGAAGAATCATCCCGCTTGTTTTCCATTGGTTGTTTTCTTAAGCTAGGGTGAGTTGAATCGCATGTTGCTTGGTCGGGTTTTGCAGCGGTCATAAACAAACAGGATCCCCATGAACCTCAATCCTGGTCAACGCGACACATTGGTTTCTGTCAGTTGTGCCTTCTTCTTTGTTGTCCTCTTGCGGATCTTTACCCCCATAGCCGCTCCTTTATATGATGCGCGGCAGTATCTTGGAATGGCCATTTCCGGGTTGGGATCTGATGCACCGTTAGCAGCGCCATTTGCCTACAGGCCGGCCGTCTCGCTGGTCGCGCGATGTCTTATCATTCTTACCCATGTATCGTTGGGACAGGCGTTTACGTTGCTCGTTTTGGCCTCCTCCTACATCACCCTGGTGCTCTCGTACAACCTTGCGCGAACGCAGGGGGTTTCCAGATTTCTTTCGGGATACATCGTCTTCCTTCTGGCCGCATCACTGTTTGTGGTGCGCTATTCACTCTACGCGCCTTTCCTGGTGGATGCCGAAGCCCAGGTTCTATCGTTTGCGGCTTTTTACTGCGTCATTCGCGGCAAAGAAAAACTGGCGGTGGTTCTTTCGTTACCCGGCCTTTTTTTTGGAGAATTCCTAATTGTCCCGCTCATCATCATCGCGGTAATGGCTTTGCGCCGCTATCGGGTCAAACACGAACCGGGCCAACTCTGGTGGGGCATAGGGACGATTGCTGTTCTCCTCGCCACAGTTGCTCTTCCCAGGATCCTTATCCCCATCCACGCGGTGTATGGAGCCAATCTCGTCACGGAATCTCCAGTTTCCGATCGTTTGCTCTTTCTGGAGAGTATCCGGCTGTTTGCTATAAATCTGTTCGATGTTCGGCAGGTCGTGAATATTGTTCTAGCCTTCCTTTCGTTCTGGCTTCCTGTGCTGGTTCTCCTTTCGCGCCGTCGGTGGGAATTAGTTGCGACAGTCGCGGAGCCCGATCGATCAGTCCTGATACTCTGGGTGATTCTCGTTGCGTCGCTCACGTTTCTCGGCAATACGAACAGCATGATTTTCGTTACCTATACGGCGCCAGTGGTGGTATATGTATTGTCGCAAATGGTACGTGCCGGATCCGTCTCCGTTGTGGAACTTGTCTACCTCGCAATCGTCACTGTCATCTTCAATCGTGCCTTTCTGCCGCTCGGAACGCCTGGCGGCGACCCCCTGGCAGGGATTCGTTTTTATGGCGGATACTGGAATCGCATCGATACCGTTACCCTTTGGCGATTCGGAGAAATTATCGTCTGGGTTGGTGGAGGAATGCTCCTGAGGAAAATTCTCAACATGACCAAAACAGTCGCAGAACCGGCTCCTCAACCCCAATAAGAAGCCACTAGTGACGACGAATCGCGTCCTTCCGTTAAACTCCCGGGCCTTTGGATTGGTCTAATACCCGGGAATTCTTCATGACCATTCTCGTCCGCGCCATTGTCCTGCTGTTAACGACCATTGCACTGACCGTGTCTGCAGAAGCGCAGACGGCCACCGTGCAAGGGAAGACACTCGACGCCAAAAACGTTCCTCTGCCGGGTATCCACCTTCGTCTGGTGGACCAAACTGACACTTCGAAGACATACCGCACGACTTCCGGCACCGATGGATCCTTTGTGTTCACTGATCTTCCTCTTCGCCGATTTCAGCTCGAGGCGACCGCGGTCGGGCGGCAGAAGGTTGTCCAATCGATTGCCATTACTTCCAGCACGTCTTTTGTGCGGACGATTATTATGGAGGATGCTCCCATTGTGATGGGAGACGTTGTGACTCAGGGCCGCGTTCCACCGGCAACGCAGAACGGGGATACCACCGAATATACCGCTGCAGCGTTCAAGACAAATCGCGATGCCACAGCGGAAGATCTCATCACCAAGATGCCGGGTGTCACCGTCACGAACGGAACGGTCACTGCAGGTGGTGAGACCGTCCAGCGCGTGCTCGTTGACGGCAAACCGTATTACGGCGATGACCCGACACTGGCCCTTCGTAATCTTCCCGCGGAAGTAATCGATCGCATTCAGGTCTTTGATCAGATGAGCGACCAGGCACAGTTTACCGGGTTCGACGATGGGCAATCGGTCAAGTCAATGAACATTCTTACCCGCCAGAACAGAAGAGACATGCAGTTCGGCAAAGTGCTGGCCGGCTATGGTGATGATCAGCGGTATGAAGCGGGTGGGAACATCAATGAATTCGACGGCAACCGCAGAATTTCGTTTCTCGGATCTTCCAACAATGTCAACGAGCAGAATTTTACAACGCAAGATCTCCTTGGTGTAGTTTCCTCAAACAGTCAGGTGCGGAGTCCTGGGCAAGGCCCCTCCCGAAACGGCGGCGGAAGAAGCCGGAACTCTCAGTTCTCCCCGACAGGCGGTGGTCGGCCAAACAATTCATTGGTCGGTCAACAACAGGGGATAAACACTTCGCACATGTTCGGCACGAATCTGAGTGACAGCCTGGCTACCGGGTTGTTCACACAAGGGAGCTACTTCTTCAACCGGGTCGACAACACAAATCAACAGGATCTCGCCCGCCAATACCTTCTCGGCGGAGGCGTGACCAGCAACTACGATCAAGCAGCCGCGATCGACAGCAGGAATTTCAACAACAGGGTGAATGCAAGGGTCGACTATCGCTCCGACACGTCGAACCAGTTGACAGTGCTCCCTCAGCTCTATTTCCAATCGAATGATGCAGCGAATGCCACTTCGGGCACGACGTATCAAGGGACAACGACCACCATGGCGCAATCTATCACGGGGGTCGACAATGCAGGGTACGATCTCTCGGGGCATGTCGTGTATCGGCATAGGTTCGATATTCCGGGACGGACAGTGTCTGTTGATGCCGGTATTGCGTCGACGAAAAAGCAGTCGACGGGATCGAATGCTTCCTCAAACCTGACAACCGGCGGACTCACGTCCCAGGGAGATACGCTCGATCAGCAAACACACACTCTGGGGCGTGGCCGCACGCTCAGCGCCAACATCGTCTATACCGAACCGGGTTGGGAAAACGGGTTGGTTCAGGTCTTCTTCAATCCGACGTACACTGAGAATTCCGCTGACAAGAAAACGTACGATTTCGATCCGGCACTGCAATCGTTTGCGCAACTCGACCTGCCTCTTTCGAATTCCTATACAAATACCTACACCACGGAAAACAGCGGCATAGGGTATCGATGGCGGACCGAGGGAATCAACTTCATGGGGAGTATCGGCTACCAGGTGGCCCGTTTGAACGGGGACATGTCTCTGACTCCGGGGGTGACCACCGCCAGAACATTTGATGCGTTTCTGCCAAATGCCCTTCTGCTCTATACTATGCCGGAACACAGGAGCCTCAGGATATTCTACAGGACATCCATGCAGTCTCCTACGGTGGCGCAGCTTCAACACGTCATCGATAATTCAAACCCTCTTCTTCTTAGCGAAGGGAATCCCGATCTCAGGCCTTCCTATACGCAATCGTTTGTCGCACGCTACGGCCAGACGACTCCGGGCCAGGGACAGGCAATGTTCCTGCTGCTTTCTGCAACGTATACCGCCCACTATGTTGCCACCTCTACAATATTGCCCTCTCGCGACACGACTCTTGCAGACGGCACTGCCATTGCACAGGGATCTCAGCTCGTTCTCCCTGTCAACCTCAGCGGATATTGGAATGTCCGTTCGTTNNGCATGCTGAATCTGAATACCGGCCTGACATATGCACAGACTCCCGGGCTTATTAACGCTGCCCTGAATCATTCTCATACCTATTCCCTAAGCCAGGGATTCGTGATTGCCAGCACCGTGAGCCAAGATTTCGATTTTACCATTTCGTACACAGGCAATTACACGCTCGCTCGAAATACGTTGCAGTCGGATGCCAACAGCAACTCGTACTCACACACTGCGTCAATCAAGTGGACGTGGACCTTTTTGGAGGGGGTTGTCCTGCGCAACGAAGTGAACAATGCACTTACAGCCGGACTTGCAGCAGGGTACAACCAGAGCATCGTTCACTGGAATATCAGCCTTGCCAAAAAGGTCTTTGAGAATCAAAATGGGGAGATAAAAGTCGGAGTCGCCGACCTTCTCAAGCAGAACAAGAGCCTCAACCGGACTGTCACCAGCAGTTATATCGAAGACAGCAACAACGAAGCCCTGGGCCGTTACGTCATGGCAGGATTTACGTACACATTCCGTTGAATCTGGATTCTGAAATGCGTAAGTGGATGGTTGCCTCAACGTTGCTGGCTGCCCTGTTCATTCCAGGCCAATCCTCATGGGCAAGTGGTTCGCTGCATCTCCAGCGGACGCTTATGTGCGGCGATTTGCAGCGAACGTATCGGCTGTATCTCCCGTCAACATACGACTCGTCGTTGAATCGAGCCCTGGTGATCTTATTGCATGGCGGCGGAAGGAACGGAGGTTGCCTTCTATATTGTTCAAGGGGGCGGGCATACCTGGCCGGGCGGATTCCAGTACCTGCCGGAAGCAGTGATCGGCAGGACAAGCAGAGATCTCGACGCGAACCGCATCATATGGGAGTTCTTCAAAGAGCATCCGAAAATGAAGAACAGTAAGAATTGAGAGTTGTTGGATTGCGAATCGTATCCCGTTCACCCTAAAGCTTGAATCCCGCCTCCACTTTCCGTATCATTCAGCACGAAGAGAGTACTAGGAGAGGGTTGTTCCGTTTTCACACCATCGCTCAGCCTTCTCCCTGCTACGTACTTCTTACTTTATACTCACAGTATTACATCAGAAACGAGGATCCCGCCCGAAGGGCGGATCCGGTCAGTGAGAGCGGGATTGAGGATTCTCGCAAAGTGAAATATTTATGCAAAGAAAGTGGTAGCCGGGTAGATTCTCTGAGGTCTAAAATCTTTCTACCTACTACCTACTTCTAACTTCATACTCCTAGTATTACACCAGATATCGGGGCGTAGCTCAGCCCGGCTAGAGCGCTTGGTTTGGGACCAAGAAGTCGCAGGTTCGAATCCTGTCGCCCCGACAACAGCATTTTGAATTTCGAAAGTGGAATTTCGAATTTTGTGGTTGAACTCTGGACAAGTCGAAGGGCTGGTTTTTCATGTCACCAACTCTCTAAAACATCCATTCTCTCTGACGGTTTGGCGGAGGATGGTGGAGATACTGGATTGTGAACACCAATGAAGAGCCGATTTGCCATAAGTCGGCTCTTGTTTTTTTGAACTATCAACGAGAAGTTCTGTCTCCCGCTACAGCATTCTTTCTTCTCACCACCTGCGACCTCCTACCTGTTGCTTCTCATCGCGTGTCACATGACGGGCTTTTCCACGATCATAGGCTTCTAACACTAGGGCATTCATATGAGATCGCATTCGGCTCGACGAAACGATCGCGAGCTCGGACACGAAGAAAACCGCACGGCGATCGATCATAGGTCACGTTCATGGGAACCGTTGATCAACCACGTCGGTTAAAGGAAGGGAGTTAGGTTCACCTCGAGGCAACAATGGGACGCAGGGGAGAATGACCAGAGGGGGAAGGAATTTGTATTATCGGCACGAGGATATCTATTCGCAATGTGTTGCGTGTAGAGTTTGCTATGAGAAGCGTCTTCTTACAACCCCCTTCGAAAAGCAACATCTGCCTATTCCATGGGAAGGCGAAGTGGGGGAGAAGGTCCGAGTATTGTTCCTCCTGGAACATCCAACCTTCACGAGGTTATCCCCCCGGCTTACCCGAAAGATGGGTGATGCCGAGTTAAACGCCGAGATGGAGCGGGGATTTGAAAAGAATGCCATTGCCTTCAAACGGCGCCGCAGTGGAAGTGTTGGGTTTCAGCGACGTGTCCGCGAAGTGACCGGAATCCTTCTTCACTCCCCACTGGAAAGTATTCGTGAGTACCAGACCTACGTTGTATCCTCCATGATCAGGTGTGACGCAAACGTAACTTCTCCTGAAGATTTGCAGGCCGCGGCCTGGCATTGCACCACACGTCATGCAATTCCGCTGCTCGATCGTCTTCCCGCGGTGGAATGGATCGTTACGGTGGGGGAGAAGGCTCTTCATCTTCTCCTTTCAGAGGGCGTTTGGAATGCCTTTAGCATCGGACTTGCCGGGAGAATATTCCCACCGCCACCAGGTTTCAAACTCAAGGGGGGCAATATCCCCGTGTTTCCACTCTCGGAACGGATCCGATGCGTCGCGCTTCCTGCATTCCATGAGCGGGAGCCAGCGGCAGCACACTCTGACCGGCTGCGAAGAGCGCTTCAGATTGCCGATGCTCAAACCCCAGGCACGCAGACACGAAAGTACATCCCTCAAATAGCCGCCATTCCCAAGTCGACTCGGGACGACCCGTCGGATAGTCCAGCGAGAACGGCGTCGCAAGTCGCCCCTACAGGATGCTAATTGTCCCGCATTCCTATTGGAGAATCACGAAGCGCCGCTGCCGATGTTGTTTGCCCGGCCATGTTTTTCCTTCGAGGTAACTACTCTCAACCTTGCCCGCCATTTTGTTTCGCCAATTTCCCTATATTGAATCGAATATCCGAGAGATCCAATGAATTCCCTGCCTTCACAGTTCGAACAATGGCTGGCCGATGAGCCACCGGCCCGCCTGGTTGCGCTTGTCTCATTGCTGCTTCTTCTCATCGGAGTCTTCGATCATATTTCAACGGTGGAGATGGCGTATGGACTCTTTTACATCATTCCGATCCTGATCGTTACATGGAAATGGGGAAAGAGCATGGGGGTGTTCATGGCTGGCGTCTGCACGATAGTGTGGGCTGCCATCGACTTTTTCGATCATCCCTCAGTTTCTCTGGTGGTGCAAACCTGGAACGTTGTCATCCAATTTGGAATATTCTCCGTGGTTGCTTCGATGCTTGCATCGCTCAGGGAGCAATCAAGCACGCTCAAGCATGTGAACGCAGAGCTGATGGCTGCGATGGACGAGGTGCGCCGACTGAGCGGGATCCTGCCGATTTGCGCCTGGTGCAAGAAGATTCGCGATACCGACGGACAGTGGCTGCAGCTCGAGCAATACTTGTCATCCCATGCCGAGGTGGATTTTACCCACAGCATTTGTCCGGAGTGCAGCAAGCAGTATAGATCAACAATCGACAAGACTCGCGCAGGAGGTCGAGACAGCAAACGGTGAAATCGATCGTTGACATTGACGGCATAGGACCGGTGACGTTGAGGCGAAGTCGGCGAGCCAGGAGAATCTGCATTCGGGTGGAGGCATTTGCGGGTGTGGTTGTGGCTGTCCCGCTGGGAGTGAGTATTGAGTCTGCACTCAATGTTGTGGAGCGACACAGGTCATGGGTGATGCAACACCTGAAGGTCATCCGGGAGCAGGAATGCTTTTACGTGCGTTCCGCCAATACTGGCAGACTGGTCACGCGGACACATATCCTGGAAGCGCATCCTACGCCGGCAATGAAATTGGATGTTCGTATCCACGACGGTGTAATTTCTGTCAGGTTTCCCAAAACGATGAATCTGGAAAGTCCGCAGGTGCAGCACACAGTCCGCGATAGCGTGCTCAAAGTGCTCAGGTCTGAGGCGAAAGAGGACTTGCCTGACCGGGTGCGAGGGTTAGCCAGTCGGCACGGCTTCAGCTACGGTCGGTTGGCTTTGAAGAACCTCCGTTCGCGATGGGGAAGCTGTTCTCCTCTCAATAATCTTAACTTGAATATTCAACTCATGCGGCTTCCGGACGAGTTGGTGGACTATGTTGTTCTGCACGAGCTGGTTCACACCAAAGTGAAGAACCATAGTCCGGCATTTTGGCGGCTTCTTGACAAAGTGGCCGGAGGGGCAAGAGCCTTGGATGCGAAACTCAGGAAACAGAGGGTGTGGGGAGGGTAGGAATTTTGAAGTTTGAAGTT
>PMNP01000168.1 GCA_003161755.1 Ignavibacteriota bacterium
GAAGAGTTCTGGCGTCATGAAGACCTATTGGAATTTCCCGGCGGACTCCACAAGAGTGGGCGCCTTTGTTCTGAGACAGGCAGGCGGTCTTCCCATAAACGGCGCGAGGTTTATTACTTACTGGGTGTACCTCCCCGACACAACACCCGACAGCCTGATCTTTGGGGTCTATGCTCAGGACAACGTGAATTACCAATGGAGGGAATTCCAGACGATTGCCAGGGATATTCCCAAGAACAAATGGTATCCCCTTTCGCTCGATCTTGCCCAGGAACAGATCAAAGATCCCTCGTTCAATCTTGCCACAGGGAACATTTTCCAGACAGGTATCCAGGTTCAAAACGTGGGCGTGGCCAACTGGCCCTCATGGACGGATAGCGCGTACGTGGACAATGTCTCACTCATTCCACTCTCAGCCGCTCCTGCCGTCAAGAAATTCGTCATCACCAATTTCACCAANNTATTGCCAGGGACAATGTCGGCATTTACTCGGCGAGCAATGCCACCAACGCGACGGAAATTGATATCGACGTGTTTGTGCCGTTTGGCTTCCCGGACAGTGCGCATTTTGGGGCAGCCTATCAGGGCCCAGCAACGGGAGGCGCCTTTACTAGCGACGACTACCAACTTCTCGGCAGTTCCGGCAGCGTGATGGCCGGCCAGTGGAACACGTTGAAATACAATGTGACAGCTCATCTTGCCGATCATTCCATCACCAATGTTCACGGCAATGGCACATTCATCGCCCAGGTGTATTTCAACGGCGCGAAAAACTGGGCGGGAGAGCTGTTCTTTGACAACCTCACACTCATCGGCATTGACGCCGTGACCNNGCCTCGGCCAGGAAGTCGCAGCGTTGGTCGACGGACAGCAAGCGGCGGGACAGCATTCGGTGGTATTCGATGCATCCCGGCTCTCTTCGGGCGCTTACTTCGTCCAGATTCGGGCCGGATCATTCAACAAGTCGATGAAGATCCTGCTTCTCAAGTAGTGACATGAAAACACAACATCCCTGCCGGCCAATCGCCGACAGGGATGTTCGTTTTTTCCGCCNNCCTCTTCGTGCGGACAATCCTCTGAACATCATTCCAGGAAGTGCTGTCGATGACCATGACCGTGGCAAACGATTCGAGGCTCCTAAGCCTCAGCACTTCAGCAGCCCGATCCTCGGAGTTGGAATGGGTGCTGAGCCACTGCATATTGTACAGATTGTCTCCCCGCTTCCTCGCGATGCGGAAGAGAAAATTCGCATACCCTTCCGGATCGATCCCTGCTTTCGCCATGAGATGCACAGCACTTTTGTCGGCTTCATTCTCCTGTTCCCTGTCGAACGCAGTTGAGGAGGCCATCTTTGCCATCTCTCTCCCCATCTCACCAGATNNTTTGTTTCTTGGTGACATGATGGAGTTCCAGGTGCGACATCTCGTGGGCCAGGACGCCGCTTAATTCTTCGGGCGATTTGCAGTATCCCAGCAGTGCACTGTTGACGACAATATGCCGGCCCGGAAGCACAAAAGCATTCACCTCATCCATGATGAACACATGGATGGTGATGGAAGTATCCTGAATCCCATTGGCCCGGCAAAGACGGCGGGCTATGCTGTCCACGCAAGATTGCACTTCGGACGAATGCATCTCTTTGTGATCCCTGCGCACTCCCTTGAGGATAAAATCCCCCACCTTCCGTTCCTTGTCTGCCGTCAGTTCCGCCACATGGAAGATTCCAACGAAATCAATTCGTGAGAGGAGAAACCAACCTCCGAAAAACACGAGGAGAAGAACTGCAAATTGCTGAAGCGTTTTTTGCATGGCTTGTGTCGAAGCTCCTGCGATCGTTGAGCACGATCCTGACAGACATTGACGAAACAACATCAGCATAACGCAACGTCTTCAACGACAGGGAAGATTACTCCCATGAACCGCGAGTAGTTGCTGCGGGAATCCAGACAACTGACAAACGAATCCTAGATCTTCACCAATTGGTCTGTGAGAGGGCCGAAGAACCACCACGAGACATGCTTCCCTTTTCGTGTTCGTATGGCCGCATACATCGTTGCCACAAATTCGACAAGATTGACACAGACAATGGAAATGACATAGGAAATATACACGTTGGAGACCTGTCCATCCCCGAAAACAACGTGGATGGTCCAATAGACGCCGGCAGCATTGAACACAAACGTGATCCCCTGCGCAAGCAAGACCTGAGTGCAATGCCAACGGACGAATGGCGTCCCCCTCCTGTTTCCAAAGTAAAAAGCCAAAGAGGTCACAAGGTTGATCACAGGAAGGGGAAGCCCGACCATGATCGCAACGAGGGACATCAGGTAGCTGTTGGAGGCCTTTTCCGACTCATAATCGTTGGGCGAACGGGATAACAGATCAGGTTGCAGCATTTCACAGGCCTTTGATGATATTCCAGATCCAATTCATGACGAGAACAGAGGCCAGGGAGACAGAAACCCAAACGCGGTGCGTCATCACGTTTTCCAGCGCGCGGTATGTGCGAAGAANNATCTTCGGCGGGCAACGTCGGCAACAATCCATACTGGGACGACGACAAGGAGGAAGCCAATGAGCGCTCCGACGGGGTTCATTTCCAGGGATCCCAAGATGTCCCCTTTCAACAGGAGCACCAGTGCCCTTGTGCTACCGCACGAAGGGCACGGCACATGCGTCACCGCCTTAAACAAGCAGACTCCTTGTTCGGCCGGACTGGCGAGAAAGACCCACGCGAGCCATAGTGCGCCCAGAGTCCAGAGGACCGCAACATATTTGTACAATCGGTTTCTGGTCATGGGAGCTTCAATACAGAACCTGTTGCAGTTTTTCCATATTCACTTCCCTTGTTCTTCCCATAATAAGAAACCAGTCAACAATCGTCCAGATGCCCAATCCGCCGCATGTAAGCACCTTCGCAACTCCAAGGCCCACATCGCCTATGAGAAAACGGTCGATCCCGAAGTGTCCCCCGATAATCGAGACAATCAGAATTGTTGATGGGTCCTTGAAATTGATCATCTGAAGGCTGATCATCTTTGCGTCATCCAGTTGCAGGAGTTTGTCACGGATAGCCATGAGATAATGACCTTCGAAGTACTTCCCATACATCATCATGAACATATCCACTTTTTGCTGTTCCATGATTCATCCTTTGTGATTGTGAACGATGAGCTATGAGTAAGGAGCGATATTGTTCTCCGGCTGAACCCGGCATTAAAGAACTTTTCGCATGGTGTAATCACATTTCTCAGTCAGATGGTGCGGCGCACATTCGGCAAACCCCGCTTTCTCGTACAATGCTCTCGCTCTCTTCAACGAAGAATTCGATTCCAGGACCACTTCTTGAAAGCCGAGATCCTTCGCCTTCTTCAGCGCGGCTTCCATCAATGCCCGGCCGAGTCCCTGACCCTGATATTCCCTCAGCAGGTACATCTTTCGAAGTTCGCACGTCCGTTCCTCAATGGCGAGGATGCCACACGTCCCAACAATGTGATTGTCCTTNNCCAGCCTCTGGCCGCAAAGTAGCTTCGCTCCACATCCACGAGGTCATCATCAAGCGCCTCAGGGCCGCCGTCGACCGAATGGTCGGTACGCACCTGACGGATCAGACTGAGGATATCCTGACCGTCTTCGCGGCAGGCATCTTGCAAGATGACGTCCTTGGTAACACGGCAAACATTCAACTGTCGGGTCATGGAGGAGTGCTATGAGGGAACTGAATGATGAAGGACGTGCCCCCTTTTTCGTCAAGCGTAAGTGTTCCAGAAAGCTGTTGTGTGAGGGCATTCACAAGAACCATCCCCATGGAGGGCACATTACGGAAATCCTTGTCGGGAGGGAAACCGACACCGTCATCGTGAACCGACAATTCCAGCATCGTTTCGTCCTTCCGGCGCAGTCTCACGGTCACTGTTCCGGATCGTTGCCCTGGAAACGCATGTTTGTACGCGTTGGTAACCAGCTCGTTGACGATGAGACCGCAGGGGATGGCCTTGTCGATTTGAAGGAAAACGGGTTCGGCATCCACAACGGCATGGACTCCCTCACGCCCCAGGGAACGCATAAGCTCGTCCGTGAGCCGAGCGAGTTGTTCCGCAAGATTGATATCGGCAATGTTCCGTGATCGATACAGCTCTTCGTGCACGATGGCCATGGTCCGGATTCGCCTCCGGCTCTCCTCGAATGCGACCTGCGCATCCTTGTCCGTGATTTGTTTCGCCTGGAGACTCAACAAGCTCGAGATCACCTGCAAATTGTTTTTCACCCGGTGATGGATTTCCTTCAGGAGTACTTCCTTCTCCCGGAGCGACGTGTTAATCTGTTCTTCAGCCCTTTTCCGTTCGGTAATGTCGGTAGCGACGCCAAGCATATGATCCGCGATCCCTTTGTCCGAAACGATGGGGATCTTCATGACCTGCATCCAGTGGAGCACGCCTTCACTGTCAGTAAACTCCTCTTCAGCAATGAACTTTTCCGTCTTCGTTACCATCACCTGGAGATCGTCGCCGACAAATTTATCCACCTGATCTTTGCGTGTGTTGAAATCCGCATCCGTCTTCCCGAGCAGATCATCCGCAGTGGCGCCGTACGCCTGGGCAAGAGCGCGGTTCGCGAGAGTGAAACGCCCCTCGACGTCCTTCGCGAAGATAAAACTTGGATTGAGGTCGATAATCTTCCGAAGGAACGAGCGCTGCTCCTGAAGCTCCTTGGTCCTTGCCTGAATAAGCTTCTCAAGCTCCATCTCCTTGATGCTCAAACCACGGACGCGCAGTCGGATTAAGCCAAACACACCCAACACAGCGAGGCACCCACACAGGATATAGAACCAGTACGTTTGATAAAAATGCGGGGCAAGGTAAACCATGGCACTCGCCCCAGCCTCATTCCATATACCGTCATTATTGCACGCAATGACCCTAAACCGATACTGTCCTGGTGGTACGCCGGTATAGTATGCGACCCGGCGTGCGCCGGCGTCTACCCAGTTCTTGTCATAACCTTCCAGCATATATCTGAACAATACCTTTTCGGGCACGAGATAGCTAAGGGCGGTGTAATGGAATTCGAGGTTCTGTTTTCCCGGCGAGAGGTTTGCCAGACCGCCGGGGGAAACCGTCTCCTTGTCGACAATCCCGTATTCAAGCAGAACCGGCGGGGGGACTTTGNNCAACCGGCCGTCAGACGTTCGGCATCCGGCTGGCTGCCATCCGCCGAAACATTCATCGGTCTTCATGCCGTCGTCAGTCAGGAACACTTCGGTGCGGAGAGTCGTAACTCTTCCTGCGTCAAAATCATCGAGATCCTTCCGCCGAATCTTCCCGATCCCGCGAGGACTGCTCAGCCACAGGTCTCCGTTTCCATCACCCAGGACACAATACACTTCATTGGAAAAGAGACCAATCTTGGTGGTATAGAATGTGAACTTTCCATCCCTGTAGCGTGCAAGACCAGAGCGCGGCGAACCAAACCAGAGGTTTCCCCAGAGGTCGTCGTAGATTGATCCGACATAGAAATGTGCAAGCAGCTCGTTGTTCCCAAAGCTCTCCATCACACCGTGTTGAATCCGATCAAGTCCGCACGATTTGCCAATCCAAAGCGCACCGCCCGCTTCCTGATACATTCCGCCAACGTACACTGTTGAGGTGTATTGCTGGCCGTCTCCTATCATCAGTGGTTCAAACTTCCCGTTGATAAAACGCCGCACTCCGACTCCATCAAAGGCAATAAGCAGACTGATGTTGTCTTCTGAAATCGAAGTGATCCACCTGTTCGGGAGCCCGTCTTTCGTCGTGTACTGCGTGATCTTCGTTCCTTTAACGCGGAGGAGCATTCCCGTCTGCCCGATCCAGAGATATCCGTCCCGCGCAACATATGCCGGCCCAACGGAAATGTTGAGTTTTGTGTAGATCCCATCTTTCAGACAGGTTATTGTCGCACTCTGATCGCTGAGGAAATACATATAGCCATCAGGCGTCTCTGCCACACCGCTGACGTAATCGTTTGCCAACCCCTCCTTCGAAGTGAAGGGAGTGATATTCACATTCCTCAGGCGATTCAAACCGTCCAATGTCGCAATCCAAAGACTTCCTTCAACATCTTCACAAATCGATTGAACGTGGCCATTACTCAACCCCTCGTTCGTTGTGAACGAGCTCCATTTCCCGGCGTTGCGCCTGTTGATGCCGCCGGAATTTGTCCCCACCCAGAGATTTCCATCCCGGTCTTCATAAATGGATGCCACAGCGACGTCCGACAATCCATCCTCAAGGCCGATTCTCGTCAGCATTCCCTTCTTCCAGCACAGCAACCCTGCGTGAGTTCCAATCCACACATCGCCATTGTGCCCGGTGCAGAGCGCAGTAACCATTTGCGTCTTCGCCGGTTCTTCAAGGCCCTCCACATGGACTTCCTGGCCATCCTTGTACACCTTCACCCCTCCATGTGTCCCCACCCAGACTCTGCCGGTCGAGTCTTCGCACAGACTTGTAATGTAGTTGGGCGTAATGGGCACTGAGGTAAACTTCGCACCAGAAAACCGGTACAAACCGAACGATGTTCCAAACCAGTACTCGCCGGTTCTTGACTGGAGCACCACGACGATGTTAAAACTCATGATCCCATCGCTTTCCACATAGCGATGGAGCTTGCCATCCTTCAGCTTTCGCACGCCATTGTATGCAGTACCAATCCAGAGACTGCTGTCTCTCCCTTCGAACAAAGTCGCGATGCTTGGACAGTTCGAAACGTCTTCCGGGTCCGTGGGCACGCGCTCAAAACGGACGCCATCGAATCGATAGAGACCCGCCGAAGTCCCGAGCCATAAAAAACCATCGCTNNATGTTTACGGAGTTTGCAGGAAGGCCGTCTTGTCGAAGCCAGACGTCTTGATCGTATTGCGTGATAGCTTTGGTTGGATCGAGAGAAAATGCAGGGAAGGTCCCGCAGAACATCAACAGGAGAATCAGGCCTCCATGTATCCACCGAAGAGTAGGAAACTGCAACATCGATTCTGTTCCTCCTTGGTTCTCGGCGATCTTTTCACCAGCCACATCAACAAAATCCTGGGAGGTCCCCAAGGAGAAAAGGCTGTAGACATGGAAAAAGGCTGAAATCCGGGGAGAAAACTGGGGAACTCCTGAGAAAGAACTTGAGAACCACGACATTTGACAAATGAACATACCAAAACCTTTTCACACAGGCAACGACAATCCGACGCGAGAGCATGAAAGCCCCCGATAGGTGTCAAAGGCGGTCCCACCACTATGTCACCAAATCAGTGCCACAAGCGGATTTCAGATATCAGCTTCAAGCTTTTTCTGCGAGACTTCGCGCATGGTCATGACGGATTGAAATACAACGGCGCTGGGGCGAAAAACACCGCCAGCGCCATATTGAAATCAGACCGTTTCCGGAACCCTAGGAGCCTGTTTTCCCCGACTTCATGAGTTGTTTGTAGAATTCACAGGTAGTCCGCAAACCCGTCTCAAAGTCCACACCTGGCTCGAAGCCGAGAACCGACTTCATCCTGTCGATCGAGGCAAACGAGTGTTTGATGTCGCCCGGCCTTGTGTCCTTGTACTCTGGTTTCAATGTAGTTCCGAGGATGACATTCAGCCTGTCTACCAGCTCGTTCAGTGAGATCTGACCGTGGCAGGCGCAGTTCATGACGACGCCACCGTTGCCTTCAATTTTTGAAGCGCGAATATTTGCCTCCACAACATTCGCTACAAACGTGAAATCTCTGCTCTGTGTCCCGTCGCCGAAGATGACCGGTTTCTTTCCGCCAAGCATTGCGGTAATGAATTTTGGAATGACGGCTGNNACACAGTCTGCATCCCATAAACGCCGGCAAAAACCTTGAAGTACTGCTCGCCGGCAAGTTTCGAGACGGCATACGGGGAGAGCGGACCCGGGGTCATGTCTTCCTGCTTAGGCAGAACGGGGGTATCACCATAGACCGAGGAAGACGAAGCAAACACCACACGCTTCACTCCCGATTCCTTCGCTGCCCAAAGAACATTCAGCGTTCCATCCACATTCACCTGGTTCGATGAGACGGGATCCTGAATTGACCGGGGAACTGACGGGAGAGCCGCTTCATGGAGAATGCAATCCACCCCTTGAACCGCTTTCAACACTGTGTGGAAGTTGCGGATATCTCCGTCGACAACTTCGATCTTGTCNNGCGCCGGTAATGAGATAGTGCATGAAGTTCCTTGCGAGTGATGTTGAACGTGATTGCGAAAAGAGTGCCCTACGAATTGCGAACTGATTCTCTTTCAGCATGCATCTTGTCGCAGTTTGTCATTCGGTAACGCTGCATCTCCACCTTTTTTCGAACCCTGGGAGCAAAACCGCTAGACAGACCATTGAAGTGCATTCTATCAAGGAGGCGTATTTGGTGAACGCGATGTTCCGGTCCAGAAGTCCGCGACCAGCCTGATACTCTCGACCTTAGAGGTAAGCGACAATCGCGTCCCACATTGTTCCACGATTGTATNNACTGTTCCACGATTGATGGCTTTATTTGCATCCGACCACTGTGAAACGCCTAGAGAAAGGGAAGTAATACATTAAGCACATGCAATGTTTCGCCAAGAGAGAGCAGGAGGAAAGCGGCAAGGACCAGCCTCCCTGTGATTGCAACTTTGCTCTTTGCCATGAGACCTGTTGAAATAAATACGATGAGTGGAATCAACCAGTGCAGAGTGTAGAGAAAGGGCTCCTTCCCAAATACAGAGTGAAGAACCCAATGAAATGCGATCTGCAACAAACAAATTGCCGCTAGAGTCCTTTGGGCTTGCTCACTCTTCCACACCCCAACTGTCGCGAACGCCAACACACTCAAGAAGAGAACCCAGGAAAGTCCCTCCAGGTACGGACTGGTCTGTCCGACTCTGACAGCCCCTCCTTCTCCGAGTACATTGGCAATCCTCTGAATGTCCTTTCGAAACGTGATTCTCAGGGCTTTTGGTGGACGCACGTTGCCCGAAGTATCCTGAGCGGCCATTAGGATATTCGGCTCAGGTGGAGCGAACGCATACAGTGTGGCCCTTGGGAATCCATAGAATCCAGCAACAACTGCATCAACGCTGGTGCGCACTTCCTCAAGCTGGCCAATACGCGGCGAAAGGTTCTTGTAAGCACCGTACATTCCAGTCAATATGAGGAAGGCTGCACACGATATTGCAATTGCCCCAATCAGCATAATACCTGTTCTCAGAATTGCCGTTCGGATGCGACCTAATTTAACGCGATACAAACAGAACAATACCATTCCAAAGGGAACAATGTTGGTAATGGTGATGCTGAAAAGGAGAGCACCGGAAATGAGCCATTGAGGCGCACTAATCTTTCCCTTCCTGAAACAGAAGGCGGCAGCCAAATAGGANNAGCATGCCCCACTAAGACCGAAGGACTCCGGGATTGACCCAAACAAAACCCCCGAAAAACAGACCACGCTGAGTGCAACGAAGAGCAACGAGTCTAAGAGGCTGCCACCCATAACACTCAACACAGACCAGACAAAAAAAGTCCGAACCCCTGAAGCACAGGGGGCAACTGCTACAGCAAGAATACGCCGGATGTTGTGGTTGAGGCTGGGACCGTCAATAACTCCCGCACACACGCTCACTGCTGCAATCGGAGGGTTTATGAGATTCGTAACATTGAGGTGTGCAAGTCCTCTTCCACCCCAAGATCCATGGGCTCCTCCCCCCGTTTCAAATCCTTCAAGGTACCACTTGGTGTCCGCGTCAAAGAGGAGATCAATTTTGTCGAACCCCCCACGCATATTGAACTGTAGAGCAAGTGCAAATTGCAGGATGAAGACTGCAAGACTAAGCCCCAAGCCGACAAATCCTCTGCCATGGGTACCACGACGGAACCAGTCAGATACTCCCGGGTGGACATTCTTGGTACCAAGGAGTTGACGTGCGGATGTGATCGTCTCGAGAGAGTTGATGGTTTGATCCGTCACAGAAGTCTTCCGATAAGAAACCCCTTACTCTAAATGGAAGGTCGGCTATCCAATCTTCAACCTTCATGCTTCAACAAATGTCTGTGAGCAGTGAACCCTNNGGTGAACCACCCCGCCGGATCCCTCACCCCGCCATCCTCTCCGTCAAACACACCGGCATCGGGATCGTCAACAGTTTGTTCCATTTCCAACGATCAGAAGCCACCGCGCAGACCCAAATGAAGACTACAGACACTGCAAAGATGGCAGGCCAGAATGGTGTATAGCCGATATGCATGACTTCGATGAAGGAGAAATATACGATATATTGAACGATGAACACGAACAAAGAATTCCGCCCCATCACCTCTAACATCGACATTCCGCCAGTCATACTCCCTTTCCGCTCGAAAAACAGGAGGCACGAAAGGACAAGCAGGCCCACCCCCGCATACAAGAGAAAATACGTGACTGAAGGGGGAAGCTTCGATTCAAAGGAAAAAAGAGAAGTGCGAACCAGTTTCACAACCCACGGCCCGCTATATCCCCGGGCAATCTGGTGTGCCGCCTGCAACAGAGCTCCAACCGCAAGACTTGCCACCCCGAGGATTCTTGTCAATAGCTCCGACACCATGGATGTTCGTCCCTGCTTCCCAAGATACTCTCCCACCACTGATCCCGCTATGAACAAGGCAAACCAGGGAACGACGGGAAAAACATCGGCGAACCAGCGGTCGGCATAGGCTCCCACGGGGCCGAAGAAGAATTCCAACAGCACTCGTTCGGGCATGCCATGCGGAGGGACAAACAGCAAAACGGCCATGGTGAGGATCATCATTGCCAGTGCCGCCGCCAGACGGACCCCCCTGCTCAACCAGCCGACAAGGAAAGGACCTGCAATGATGGCGATGCCGATCGTGTCGGTAATGAAAAACCATCGCACCATGGCGGGAATGCTTCCGGCAAGCGGATAATGCGAGAGCGTGATGATGAGGTGACCGATCGTGAGGAGGAAAAGCCCCCTCCGCAGGTAATTCAGACGGATTTTTTTCCAGTCCTGTCGCCGGGCGGCATAAAAATATCCCAACAGGATGCCGCTCACGATCATAAACGTGGGAGACGCAACCATGGAGATCGCATAGAAAACAAACAACGGAATGTTATTCGGTCTGATGTAGACTTCGGCAAAATGACTGAGGAAGACAAACAGCATGGCGAATCCGCGCGTTGCGTCGATCGCACGAACCCTGCCGGCGCAGACGGTCGGCCGGATCGCGTCCACGTGCGTCACCTGTGCAGTCTCTACGCTCACGCCTTCATATCTCCACCCAACTCCTGTACTCTCACTTCATCAAAAGCATTTTCTTGATATCATTCCGGCTCCCGCTTTGCAGCCGATAGAGATAGACGCCGCTGGCAAGCCGCGTGCCGTCGAGTCTCAAGTGATAGTACTTCCCAGGCTCGGCAATGCCGTTGAACAACTGTGCCACTTCCTGACCAATGATATTGTAGACCTTCAGCGTGGTCATAGCGGCTTTGTCGACGGAGAATTTGAACTGCGTCGTCGGATTGAACGGGTTGGGGTAATTCTGGTGCAGGGCAAACACGATAGGAGCGCGTTCGTCGTCCACAGCAGTGACGGTGGAAGCTTTGACCGCTTCCGAGTAATGAAGCGTGCCATCAAGGTCAATCTGTTTCAGACGGTACCAGGGCTCGCTTGCAATGGCCGCGGCGTCGGTCCAGGCATATTCATGCGGGTTGACGACCGTTCCATGACCTGCAACAAAGCTGTTGGCCAGTGACACAAACCCGGAAGTATTATTCTTTGATCGCTGTACCTCGAAACCATAGTTGTTTGTTTCGCTGGCGGTCTTCCAGTTCAGGGTGGTGGTTGAACTTGTAACAATTGAAGTCGTGAAGCTGGCCAACTGGATGGGAAGAGGACCGGTGTCTTCATTTACGAAAGAGTTATAGGCCCAGAGTGTATGTTGGTCGTCAGCAATAAGTTGGACCTTTGTCCAGGCAAGCGCTGCATGACCATTGGCGTCCACAGTGTGAAAGTTCATCGTAACGACATCCGACCAAGCCGTGTTTACCGGAGTTGCGCTTCCCACGACACCGTTGTATGCAATATTGATGCTGACAAGGCCTGCTTCGGGACGAGTTACCGTAGCGACATCGTATAGTCCACCAGAATATGCGACAAATACATAGTCGGTCCCCGAAACGGTCGACGAAGGGAATGACAANNGAACTTGTATTATATGTAAACTTGAGGGTTGCCCCGCCCAGTCCGGCTTGAGCATTAACTTTTATTTGTACTTTCACTGAATACGTTGAGCCATCATTCACTAACACTAAGAATCTGCCATCCGCCGTCGTTGAGAAAGCCGAACTAACGGCAACAAGAAAGGATAGCAGAGCAAAGAGTACCTGTTTCATTGGCGGAAGCCTCCTATTAAAGGATTCATGTCGAAAGTCGTCAGAACTAGCCTAAAACTCCCCCGGGAAACTTCCCCAGTCATGGAACGAAGCTTATCATCGAATTATTCAACCTCCATATAACTCGGTCGAGAATCGTGACATCTCCTGAAAGATCGAAATCGGAATCCAAGTACCCATCTGTGCCGTTCTCAGTCCTCCATGCAGCTCTGTCTAAGATAGTGATGTCTCCCGACGCATCAGCATCTCCGGCATACAATCCGTAAATCCCCGTTGATAGCTGAATCATGGCTGGTTCGGAACCGTATGTTCTGTCCTGTCCAGTTGAGAAATTGTATCCACCGGAGACCGTATCACGTTCCACCTCTGCTGGATTCGCACTCATCACCGCAAGATGGTTTCTATGCCGGACGATCAAGTAGTAATTGCCGGAGAGTGAATCCGCAAACTCCACGTAGTGTTTCGACGTATCCGTGAAACTCCGGATGGTTCCGTTGGTCATGAGCCATGCTGGAGCCGAATACTGTTTCTGTGAAGTCTCGGCAGTCAGTGAATCGCGCAGTTGAATCGTAATGCTGTCCACTGCAAGAGCGGGAATTGGATGGCCCGCAAAATGATCGGCAAGGACACCGCCGGTGTTGAGCAGGTTCAGCATCGAATCACCGTCGGCAGTGAACGCTCCCTGCAAATACACCTTTGCTCCCACCGTCAGTTTCGGGACGAAAAACGGATTGAATAGCACTGTGTCGATCGGATTATCCAAATCGGGCAACACCGTATCTCCCCTGCACCAGATCCGTGCACGGATTTCACTGGACGTGTAAATGCCGAAATCATTGTAGGTGGCGATCACGGGGCGGGGGCTTTGGAGCCATACGGCATCATTGGGATCCCGATATCCCAGCGCTATGGCTCTCCCTCCCAGTGATGGGTCTATCTGTCCCTTGATAATATTTTTGCTCTCCGGTGATCCTCCTATCGTTGCCTCATTTTGGCGGCCGGCTACGGGATCATTCAAATTGATACCGATGATTCCCCCGATGATGGTATTCCGGAATATCTTTACGACGTCCTCACCTTGGAATTCCATTCCTTGACGAAATCCCAAAATGACATTGTTCCAGGCGCTGTCGATACGCCCCTGACAATAGATCCCCTTGTTGTTCACGAAGCTCGGTGCAGTGAGGACATTGTCATGAATCCTGGTAATCGCGGGGTCGTTCAGAGATTCCCCCCATACGACAATGGCACTGGCACGGTCCGGTTCAAGCGGGGAATCCGGATAGTCCAT
>PMNP01000198.1 GCA_003161755.1 Ignavibacteriota bacterium
CTCGTTCGCTAAAGATGGTTGCGCTTTCTCCCACCCACCATCTACCTGCTACATGGTACCTACGCTAAAAGGGTGGACTTCAACTCTGCGAGAATTGTACTGGTTTTCGCTTGAATATCAGTGTTCTCGATCCAGGGGTTTAAGAAAATCCTCACGCTTTTTGATTCTCAATCCCATTTCGTATATTGTGCCAATACACATCGCCAGCCGTGGATGCTCCGCGGCTTCAATTCCTCAAAAAACTTCATTTTCGGGCAATTCGGCACTTACAAGGGTACCATCCGGAGCTGGAATATGAATTCAGGTTTGATCGAAAAAATCAACTCCAAGCAAGCGGTCATTGGCGTTGTCGGACTTGGATATGTTGGCCTGCCATTGCTGCTCTGTTTCGCCGAGAAGGGCTTCAAATGTGTTGGGCTTGACATCGACGCCCGGAAGACGGACTCTCTAAGCTCAGGCAAATCCTATATTCGTCACATCCCGACAGACCGCGTCAGCAAGGCCATCGCATCCGGCCTGTTAAGTGCCACGACGGACTTTGCAAAAGCGGCGAACTGCGACGCGATTCTGATCGCCGTTCCCACGCCCCTTAACAAGAACAGAGAGCCCGATATGACCTACATCGTGGCGACCTGTGAGAACCTGGTATCATCAGTCAGGAAGGGACAACTCATCGTTCTGGAATCCACAACGTATCCCGGCACCACAGAAGAGGTGATGGTTCCAATCCTCGAACGGAGCGGGCTCAAAGTGGACAAGGATTTTTATGTTGCGTTTTCTCCTGAGCGGGAAGACCCAAGCCGCACAGACTACACCACGGCAACAATTCCCAAAGTGGTGGGATCGACCTCGCCGGATGGACTTGCGATGGCCGAGGCCGTCTACGGCCAGATTGTTGTCAGAACTGTTCCGGTTTCTTCGGCCAAAGCAGCAGAGGCCGTCAAGCTCGTTGAGAATATCTTCCGCTCGGTCAATATTGCGCTGGTCAATGAATTGAAAATGACTTTCATGAAGATGGGGATCGATGTCTGGGAAGTCATCGACGCAGCCAAGACGAAGCCGTTTGGTTTCATGCCATTTTATCCGGGGCCAGGCCTTGGCGGACATTGCATACCGATTGATCCTTTCTATCTGACATGGAAGGCGCGCGAATTCGGCGCATCGACAAAGTTCATCGAGCTTGCAGGAGAGGTCAATTCGTTCATGCCCGACTTCGTGGTGCAGAGGGCGATCGAGGTGCTGAATGAGCACGGCAAACCGATGAAAGGATCGAAAATCCTCCTTATGGGGCTTGCCTACAAGGCCAATGTCGATGATGATAGGGAATCTCCTTCGTACCGTCTCATGGAGAAGATGGAGGAGCATGGTGCAAAGGTATTCTTTAACGATCCCTACGTTCCGGTGATCCGGCCGTCACGGGAGTTCAGCAGGTTTGCCGGAAGGAAATCCGTTGAGCCGTCGGGTGATTTCGATCTGTTCGTTGTTGCAACGGCACATGATGCATATCGAAAATCCGATCTCACGCAATGGAAGATTCCCATTCTTGATACGAGGAATATCGTCAAGGCGGGTCCGCTCGTCTACAAAGGCTGATGTCCCACCACCGTTGAGAAGATCATCCCAGGCGAATCCACACCTCGGTGGTACGCACTGGTTGTTTGCTCGCGGTTAGAGAAGCTTGCGGACAAGAAACTTCAAGGAAAAGCAGTCGAATCGTTTCTCCCATTGGTCGAGGAAGTTCACGCGTGGAGTGACAAAAAGAAGAAGGTATCAGGTTGAACGTGTTCCGGCACGATGCGGAGCAAGTGGCTATGAGAGGCAATCCTAGACGCCCAGACTCAGTCGCTTGGCGAGGTACGACGGCAATGTTGCATCGACGATGGCTGAAGCGGTAATGGCCGTGTTGTAAGGCACCCTGAGAATATCAAAACTCCCCATGTCATCATCCCAAATACCAAATGAGGCCGCGGGATTTCCGTCCCGTGGTTGGCCTACGCTTCCGACATTAATGAGGTAGCGCTTCTTATTGGAGAATGCGTTTGATGAACCGTCCTCGCCGATGATACAAGGAATATGTGTGTGACCGATGAGACAAAGTGGTGTACGGAATGATCTAAAGCAGGGCTTTGCCTCAGCCCAAGTGGCGATATACTGCCAATTTGCGGGTTGAAGGGGGGAAGCATGAACTATCGTCACCTCATTGAACACTGACAGCATTGGAAGATTCTTGAGGTAAGAGAGGTTTTTGCCGGTTATTTCGCGTCTGGTCCACTTGATCGCCTCCTGCCCATCGGGAGTGAAATGGCCAAGGCGGGNNCCGTTCTCTGACAAGCGCAATACATTCATTGGGGAATGGGCCATAGCCGACAATGTCCCCGAGGCAATAGATTCTTTGCACACCGGCGAGATCAATGGCGGCGAGCGAAGAAGTGAGAGCTTCGAGGTTTGAATGAATGTCGGATATGAACGCTGTTTTCATGGCTGCTGGCCCTTCCCGCTATCAAGATAGGCATTGTACAATTCTTACTCAACCGCATTCCTCTCTCTATGACAGAATTCATTGCATTTCTTCCCGAGACCGCTCATTCCTCTCATCGTGGATAACAAATGAACCCTTCTTCATGCCTGAGCCTGTCCACTCCAAAGAGCGCACTTAGCCGAGCTATTGTCGGGCTCATTGCGATTTCTTCGCTAAGTTATTCAGCTCAATTCCATGTGAGTTCAAACGCTACCTCGTCGGGCAATGGCAGCATTGCAAATCCGTGGACTCTCCAGGTGGCATTGAACCAGCCTTCCGCTGTTCATCCCGGAGACACGATTTGGATTCATGAGGGGGCGTACGCCGGCGCGTTTACGTCGAACCTCAACGGTTCAGCACTGCTTCCGATTATCGTGCGCAATTATGAAGGCGGGCGGGTGACGTTGGTTGGAAGCCGCGATTCTCACACTTTATCCATCTTGGGAACATACGCGTGGTTCTGGGGTCTTGAAGTGACGAGCGGGGAAAGGGACACTTCAGACTATGATGCCCAATGTGTGAATATCGGTGGGAATAACAACACTTTGATCAACTGCTGCATTCACGATGCATTGACAAGTGGGGTTGGTGATTGGTCGCAGGGGAGCAACACGGAAATCTATGGATGTCTGATTTATCTCAACGGGCGTCGAACCACGAACAACAAGAACGGCTATGCTATCTATGCACAGGCAGATGCCGGTATCAAATTGTATGAGGACAATTTTCTTATCCATAATTTTGGCGCGTATCAATTCCATATCTATGGCCAAGAGGGGGGGACCAACGGTTTTCATCTTTCTCACAATGTAATCACGAATACTGCGAACAAAGCCGACGCGGAAATAGGCGGAACGCATTACGTCTCCTTTGACTGTCTCCTCGATTCGAATTATTGGTATGGAAGGGGGCCGGATGAGGAGCTCTATGAAGAATATGGCGTTGGACTCGCCAGTCCGGTATACAGGGGCAATTATTTCATGAATGGTGTGGTAGTCTTTAACGACACATCAACAAACATGACATTGGCGGGGAACACGTTCTATGGCCGTTCACCATACCTCAAACACTGGAATGGCTCAAGCGGATATCTCGATTTAACAAGCTATCCTCTAAACACGAAGTATGTAATGCAAGGGGCGGGAACACCTCCGCGTCCGCAAGGCATCTGGGTGATGGTCCGGAAAAACCGTTTTGAACAGGGTCGCNNGCAACCTGTTGCTACAGGCAAATTTGACGGGAATCCACTTCCGATATCCACACTCAATACGGCAATAGCTTCGCCGGTCACTTATCCTCCCCGCCTTGGGGTGCCTCAGCATACCGGCAAGGAATTCTGCACTTTCGTCGTTCTTGCGCTTCCACCCTCTGGAACTTTTCAGGTGTCCCCCAACGAGTTGCCCCCAGGGGGCGGACAGGTGCGTTTGGATTGGACGACGAGGAATGCCGCTCACGTGACACTCTCTCCATCACCGGGCGCGGTAGATTCCAGCGGATATTCTATCCAGCCGGTTGGATCTACGACAACGTTTGTTCTCACGGTGGCAAATTCTTTCCGGACATTGCAATACCCGCTGACTGTCACGGTCCGTCAGGGAAATGATACCACAGTTACCGCTCAGCCTCAAGGAGAAGTCATCCTTAAGCAAAATCACCCGAATCCATTTCATACGAGCACCCTCATTGGATTCTCCATTCCCGTCGCGTCTCGTGTGGCGATCAAGGTGATCGATCTCCTGGGGCGAGAGGTTTCGCGGCTTGCAGACTCACCGTTTGAGGCTGGGGAACATGAACTTACCTTTTCGGGCGCAGGACATTGCAATGGCGTGTATTTCTGTCAAATGAATTCAGGTGGAACAACGCGTGTCATCAAGATGCTTCTTGAGAAATAGACTCTCCTCCTGACGAACAACCTCCCTCTTTCATTTTACCAAGTATCACTAAAGGGCTCTTCCGGGTTCCTTTCCCGTGTTCGACTCGAGAAACTGTGACTTCGGGGTTGCTTGCTCGCGGAAGGCCTCAATGAGAGCCTAGAACGAGCATATGAAACTCCCCGCGACGTCGAAGCAAATCTGAAAGGAGCAAGAAAGATAATTCTGGCTGCTGATTCCCCCTTTTTCCTCTTCTTTTGCTATTTCCTTCATTTTGACCAGCCATTCCCGCTTGTCCCATCACCGAAGACATATCATAGGTGACGGAATTTGTGATTATCCCCGCTTTGTTGGCATGTTTCTGCACTATGTAGAGTCTCTCCTAAATTTTTTCCGAATTGAGTACCATGTTTGGGAACACAATTGCCAAAACACGCGTTTTGCTTTTGATTCGCAAGTGTTGACGATACGCGGCAAAGTACATTCTTCCGGCACGGATCTTGAGTTTTTATGAGTGATCCGCGTCACAGTGTAGTGGAACACTAACGTGAGAGGGGCAAATGAAGAATGATACGAAGACCGTATCGGCAGTAGGCCAGGAAATATCCGAAGATATCGAGTTCCGTGCTCGAACCTCTCTCGGTCTTCTTTTTTCCCTTCTGTTTGTGATTTCTTTCTTTCTTCCGATGGATGCAATTTCCCGACAATTTCATGTGAGCACATCCGGCTCAACTTCCGGTACAGGAATGGACTCTGCTCACGCCTGGAGCCTGGGTTATGCGTTTGTCGGCGCACCCGTTGCTGCAGGAGACACCATCTGGATACATTCCGGATCCTATGAATTCAGCAATACGGTAACACTCTCGCGTACCGGGACCTCCTCTGCTGGTATTCTTTATCGCAACTATGCCAATCAAAGGGTAATTCTCTTCAACGCGAAGACGGGGGGGACGATTCTCACTTTGACGGGTTCGTATATTACGTTGTGGGGCCTGGAGTTTTCCGATACCTATGGCAACATCCAGGATTATGGCGGGTATGATGTTGCGACTGCCGGTTCTGTCGGGTGCAAATTCGTGAACTGTGTGATCCATGACGCGATGGCCGTTGGACTATTCGAGCAAACCAACTCTTTGAACACAGAAGTCTACGGGTGTCTTTTCTATAACAATGGACGGAGTATTGGGAACAAGAGATATGGTTATGCAATCTATTCGCAGAACACCCCTGGCAACCCGCCAAAGATCTATGACAACAACATCTTCATTAATACCTACGGCGCCTATTCGATCCATGCCTATGGATCATCTGCAGGCACAGATTCCTTTTATGTGAGGAACAACATTGTCGGCGGAATGCTGGACCGCAATACCATTGAAGTTGGATGTGAGGTGGAAGGTACGCAATCGCATGGCTCACGGATCGATTCTAACTACATCTACTCTCCGTTTAATCTTCCCATATTGAACCCTATCTTTCAGGAATACGGGGGCGGCATTGCGTCGCCGCTCGAACGGGGGAACACGATCATCGGTGGCATGATCGAATTCAACAGTCGGACCACGAACAGGACCTTTGCGGGCAATACCATTTACGGGACATGGCCGATGGTGATGAATTGGGGGGTGAACTCCACTCAGCTTGATACCTCCCAGTACCCGGGGAATTATCTTTTTATTCAGGCAGGGATTGGGGCGGAGTATCCTTCGCGCAAACCGCCATTGAAGGTGATGATCACCCAAAACAAATATGAACCTTCAAAATTCTACGTTGGTGTTTGGAATCCCGACTCGTTATCCGCTGTTTCGCTGGACATGACGGGGAGGCTTGCAGTTGGAACGCCGTACATTGTGACGGACGCTCAAAGCTACCACGCTGAAAGCGATGGATCGTGGAAGATCGTAGCCAGCGGCACCTACAATGGCGGATCGATAGTTGTCCCCATGACGGGGACTTCCGTTCCCGCGTGGGTGACTTTGCCAAACGACACGTTGAAGCCGCTGCCCAACCCGGCGCATCTGGATCGAAAATTTGGCGCCTTTATCGTGATTGGTGGAGGCATCGTGCCACCCAATGCGCCTAGTGGTTCTCTAACAGTATCGCGAGACACCCTTCCGGCTAATGGTGGCGATGTGTCCATATCCTGGGAATCTCAAAACTGCACATCTGCATCAATCGATCTGGATTCGGTTCCCTTACGTGGATCAGAGGTATTTCATCTGAGCTCCACACATGTTTTCACACTCGCTCTCCTGGGGCCGGGGGGAGTTATGCAATACACTCGCCAGGTGTTCGTCCCTGCCGCACTTCTCCCCCCGCCAATTCCGATCGACCCAACACCTTCCGGCGGGAGTCAAGAAGGAACATTGCGATTTAGATGGTATCGGCCGTCGATTACAACCACCCAGTATTGGTTTGAGATCTCTCTGGATTCGTCCTTTGCCAATGCGAGCATTGATTCCACCGTAACCGATACGACAACAGTCAGGACCGGACTCACAGGGGGAGGGACAGTCTATTATTGGCGCGTGCGTGGAAAGGACGCATCCGGATGGGGGCAATTCAGTCAGACATCCGTTGTTACTGTTGGATCGATTACGGCTGTTGCGCCGACGAACACGCCTCTCAGATTTGGTCTTCAGCAGAATTATCCCAATCCATTTAATCCNNGATGTCCTGGGACGTGAAGTGGCGACGCTGGTCAACGGGAGGGAAGAGGCAGGCACCCACCAGGCAACCTGGAATGCGAAGAGTGTGGCAAGTGGAATGTACATTGCCCGCCTTAATATAACCGACGTCTATGGGAGGCTC
>PMNP01000098.1 GCA_003161755.1 Ignavibacteriota bacterium
TTTTCCTACGGCGACTATCTGCGATGTGGAGCCATAGCGCGGTTCTCTCCCGTTATGCGCGAGGTAGTCCGCTTCGCTGGTCAGGGAGGCACGGTGATCGGAATCTGTAACGGGTTCCAAATCCTCCTTGAAAGCGGCCTCCTGCCAGGGGTGTTGCTTCGCAACGCTTCACTGAGATTCGTCTGCAAATACGTCCAATTGCGTGTTGAAAACAGTTCGACCCGGTTTTCCGGGCTGTGTCGCACCGGTGAAGTCCTTTCCATTCCCGTCGCTCACGGTGAAGGCAATTACTTTACTGACCCGGAAGCACTCAAACGACTCCAGGACAATGACCAGATTGNNACAACGTTCTCGGCATGATGCCGCATCCTGAACGTGCATCCGATCCCCTGCTTGGTCATACCGATGGACAAAGGATTCTCCGATCAATCCTTGCGAGTTATTCTACTGAAGCCGTTGGCGATGCAATGGCAGCGACGGTTGGACCTGCACCAGTGCGGACCGATATCAAGGCAGCCGAGTTGAGATAACCAAAGAGGTGGGTGATGTTTGAAAATGTCGGTGGTGGGGAATTATTGGTCATTCTGTTTGTTGTGTTTCTCTTCTTCGGGCCCAAGAAACTTCCAGAGATAGGGAAAAATCTCGGCAAGGGACTTCGCGAGATTCGGAATGCCATGAATAGCGTCCAGAAGGACATTGAGAACGCTACGAAACCCTAGACAACTCCGCTGTTCCCTTGAGAACTGCGGAAGTAGGAACGAACAAGTCGCACTATAACGGAAATCCTTGAAGCGACACACCACATTTGAAGAATCTCAGCGGGAGATTCATGCCGGCCGGACAACCTGTGAACGTGTGACAGCCGGCTATCTCGAGGCCATCACGAAAGGAAAGCGCTTGAATGCTTTCCTTTCGGTGTTTCAGGAGAAGGCGCTCGACCGGGCCAGGGAGGTGGACCGAAAGATTGCCAACGGAACTGCCGGCCGCCTGGCGGGGATGGTCATCGCCATCAAGGATGTCATTTGCATTCGTGACGAGAAGGTCACTTGCGGATCAAAGATTCTCGAGGACTTCGTGTCACTGTATGACGCCACGGTCATCAGGCGTCTCCTGGCCGAAGATGCGATTCTCATTGGAAAGACAAACCTCGATGAGTTCGCGATGGGATCATCCACCGAGAACTCTGCCTTCGGCCGGGTGCTTAATCCTGTTGATGAAACTCGGGTTCCCGGGGGATCCAGCGGCGGTTCAGCTGTGGCAGTGGCAGGAGGGATGGCGCACACGGCGCTGGGAACCGATACGGGAGGGTCCATTCGACAGCCTGCTTCGTTCTGCGGCATCGTTGGAATGAAGCCGACCTATGGCAGGGTTTCACGATTTGGCCTCGTTGCGTTGTCTTCCTCGTTTGATCAGATTGGACCATTTGCTAATTCCGTTCGGGATGCGGCGCTGCTTCTCGAAACCATTGCCGGTCATGATGAGAACGACGCCACTNNCCCGGTATACCGATGCTCTCGACCGAAACGTCCGCGATGTGAAGGTCGGTGTTCCGCGTGATGCGTTCAGTGCGGGCCTTGATCCGCAGGTCCGCAGTACACTTGAGCGGGTCATGGATAAGCTCCGGTCTGAAGGCGCGGTGATTCAGGAAATCGATCTCCCGCATTCCCGCTATGTTATTTCCACCTATTACGTCCTTATGACTGCCGAAGCTTCTTCGAATCTTGCGCGTTACGATGGAGCTCGCTATGGATACCGGAGTGCCGATGCCAGGGACCTTTTCGACATGTACAGGAAATCGAGGAGTGAAGGGTTTGGGGCGGAAACAAAGCGGCGCATAATGCTCGGAACATATGTTCTTTCAGCCGGCTACTACGACGCCTACTATCGGAAGGCACAGAAAGTGCGCCGGCTCATCCAACACGATTTCTTCGAGGCATATCGCACAGTCGACTGTATTCTCATGCCGGTTGCTCCCACAACGGCGCTCCGTTCCGGCGAAAAAGTGGATGACCCGCTTCAAATGTATCTTTCCGACGTCTACACAGTTTCGNNCCGGCCATTAGTGTCCCCGCCGGAGAAGACGGGCAGGGATTGCCCATCGGTGCGCAGATCGTTGGAAAACAGTTCGATGAAGCAATGGCATTGAAGGTGGCTGACGTCGTTGCCTCATAAGTTCCCACAGATATTCCGTCCTCAGGTCCTGGAGATATCGATGAGCATTCTGATCGACAAGACGACACGACTGGTTGTGCAGGGAATTACCGGGGGGGAAGGGACGTTTCATACACGACAAATGTTGGAGTATGGGACAAACGTCGTTGCTGGTGTGACGCCGGGAAAGGGAGGGACGGAGTATCATGGGAGCACCGAAAATCCGTTCCTGCATTCCGTGCCCGTGTTTAATACCGTGGCGGAATCCGTGGCAGCCATGAAGGCCAACACCTCGGTAATTTTCGTCCCTGCCTTTGCAGCCGCGGATGCCATCATGGAANNGTGTGCATCACGGAAGGCATTCCCACACGCGATATGCTCAAGGCGTACGAATTTCTCGCCGATCGAAAGGTGAGATTGATCGGTCCTAATTGCCCCGGCCTCATCTCCCCAGGCAAGTGCAAGGTGGGGATCATGCCCGGGTTCATTCATAAGTCGGGAAACGTCGGGGTCGTTTCCCGAAGCGGAACCCTGACGTACGAGGCAGTGTGGCAGCTTACCGAGCGAGGCATCGGGCAGTCCACGTGCATAGGAATCGGTGGCGATCCAATCATCGGCACACGTTTTGTCGATGCCATCAAGCTCTTCAATGACGATGCTGATACGGATGCCATTGTGATGATCGGTGAAATTGGTGGGACTGCCGAAGAAGAGGCCGCGGCATTCGTCAAGAAACATGTCAAGAAACCGATTGTGGGATTCATTGCCGGGCGGACCGCTCCTCCCGGGAGGAGGATGGGACATGCCGGCGCGATCATTTCGGGAGGGAAAGGTACCGCAGCCGACAAAATGGCCGCGATGCAAAACGCCGGCATCATTGTCGTGGAAAATCCGGCGTTGATTGGCGAAGCAATGGAACGCGTTTTGCGCAGACGCGTCCGGAGGGTAGACAGATCGTCAACCACCACGAGAAGACACGCCGCAAGGAAGCCAGTCAAATCGGCCGTGCGCCGGAAACGGCGTCCATGAAGTACTCTGCCGTAGGAACGTGTTACGAACACCAATCTCGTATAGTCATTGAAGATGAAAGGAGCGATTTCCAGGAATGAGTGTTGAACGTACTCTGGCGATTCTTAAACCCGATTGTGTCAAACGCAACCTGATGGGTAAAGTCCTTGCTCATATCGAAGCAGGCGGCTTTCGAATCCTTGCGACGAAGATGGTGCGGCTCACTGACGCCACCGCAGGGGGGTTTTATGCAGTCCATCGTGAGCGCCCTTTTTTTCGCGATCTTGTCGCCTTCATGAGCTCAGGTGCATGCATGCCCATCGCGCTTGAAAAGGAAAATGCAGTGGAGGATTTTAGGAAACTCATCGGTGCCACCGATCCCAAAGATGCGGCCCCTGGAACTATCCGAAAAGAATTTGCGGCCAGTAAGGGCGAGAACATCGTACATGGATCCGACTCGGCTGAAAACGGAAGGATCGAAATAGCCTACTTCTTTACGGAACAGGAGATCGTCGGAAATCGCTGACATTTCCTGGCCTGGCCCATCAGGTCGGGCAGCTTATCCCCTTCTGGTCCGAGGTACGCATGGCGCTACGCCGGTGGAAAACAGTGCACCGTGTTTTACGGGTCAAGAATCCATGGTGGGAGTATTACCAGGATGCCTTCGAATTACCGAACGGCCGCCCGGGCGAGTACCACTTTGTGCATACGAACGGGTCATCAATGGTGATCCCAGTCCTCGATGATGGACGCATCGTGACGGTGAACCAATACCGGTACCTTGTTGACCGGGAGAGCGTGGAATTTCCCTGCGGGAGTGTGAAGGACGGATCAACTCATGAGGAGACGGCAGAGCATGAACTCCGGGAGGAGACGGGGTATGTGGCAGCATCGGTCCATGAGATAGGGAGGTTCAATCCCTATAATGGGGTGACGGATGAATTCTGCCGGGTGTATCTCGCTCGTGGTCTGAAGCATGTTGGGGGCGTGCCAGATGAAACGGAGGAATTCGAGGTTCTTCCCCTTGAAACTGCGGAGATCGAAGCGCGCATCAAGAACGGAGCGATCTGGGATGGGATGAGTATTGCTGCCTGGCAGTTCTTTCGGGGGTCGCTGGCTGCGGGCTTCGATCTCTGAATGGGCAACAACCGGCGGGCAAAGAAGATACATCTTCATGCTTGGCAGATTCCTTGACTTTCCGCGTGGTATTTCGTAGATTTTTCACAATTTTAAACATACCTTTCCGCGACAGGTGGGTCATGACCAACGGCGGTTCCCGGACATTGGCTGAGTGGTTCAGAAGTCCAGGGCAATCGAGCCGTTGGGTTCTTGTCGTTGGCTTCCTTGGTCTTATCGCGGGGATTGTCGTCAAATCAACTCCCGGCTTGACGGCGGGAATACTGGTGTTCGTNNCCGTGGGCGCGTTGGCGTATGTCGTGTGGCAGAGGCGAAGTCCCGTTCGCACGCCTCCTCAACAGGGACGGCGGGCGGTGGAAGAGGACATCAGTCCCACATCTCCTGATCCTTCAATGAAAACTCTTGTCTTTGACGATTTTCAGGCAACAAGGGGGAAGTATGTTGTCAAGGAACTCGACGAAGAGAGAAACGTCGTCCCGTCGACGAAAACGGCGCTCCCGGTAGCCATGAAAGTCCGGCCGGAATCTATCCGTGACATGGAAATACCGGATTTCTTCGACCTCGATTCAGATGCCGAATATGATGCGGCCGAACCCCGGAGTGAGTTCCATTCGTTGCTGAACAAGGTGCTGCTCGTGTTAAAGGACGTGCTGTTTGCCCACACGGTCGCGTATTTCTGGGCGAACAAGGAAAAGCAGCAGATGGTGCTGGAGTCGATGGCGACTGACAGCAAGAACTTCATC
>PMNP01000249.1 GCA_003161755.1 Ignavibacteriota bacterium
GCAATCTCTGCGTGAGTGCTATCTGAGCGCCGATGTCGACAATCATCAGTTCTTGGGCAGTTTTACCGTCGCAGAAGATCGCAACACGGTGTATATGTTTTCGATGATTGCCTTGGTTGTTCTCGTTCTCGCGTGCATCAATTTTATAAATCTTTCCACCGCTCGATCTGCCACGAGAATGCGCGAAATCGGGATCAAGAAGGTGGTCGGGTCTTCCAGGGCTCAACTCGTCATGCAATTTGTCGGCGAATCTGCGCTGATCAGCAGCATTGCATTCGTTCTTGCACTGGTCATGGTCGAGCTGATATTGCCATATTTTAATCAGATAAGTGGAAAGGAACTCCTCGTCAGCTATCTGCGCAATGGGCACCTGTATGTACTGATCGTCCTGTTGATTGCCGTATTGGCAGGTTTGTATCCGGCACTGTATCTCTCTTCGTTCAAACCCGCGGAAACGCTGAAAGACCGGCATGGCGCCTCCCCGATAGCGAGAAAAATGAGGGCCGCTCTTGTCGTATTTCAGTTCGCGATTGCCATCGCTCTCATCAGCGGTGCGGGCATAGTGTATATGCAAATGAAGCTGATTCGCGATAAGAACTTGGGGTTCCGAAAGGAAAACATTGTCTATGTGCCCATTGGAGGTTCGGGCGGGGCGCATTATGAAGCGATGAAGAATGAGATCCTGAAGAACCCGAATATTCTTGCGGTGAGCGCAAAGGACTGTTTGCCGACAACTTCTCTCAGGACGTTGGTTGATTTCTACTGGGATGACAAGATGCCGGGGCAAAGCGTCCTCATGGAGCTGACAGGTGTCGACTATGACTATTTTGAGGCACTCAACATCAATGTCATTGAGGGTCGGACTTTCTCTCAGAAGTTTCCCACTGACGCAACGAACGCGTTTATACTGAATCAGGAAGCAGTACGACAGACCGGTTTGAGAGACGCTGCGGGGAAGAAGTTTGCCACGTACAACAAATCGGGAGTCATTGTTGGGGTCATAAAGAACACCAACTTCAAATCGCTCCATGAGACAGTCCGTCCTCAAGTCTATCATGTCATGAACAACATAGCGGCCGAAGGCATGTATACGGGTGTTATGCTGGTGAAGATCCAAGGAACGGGTCAATCAAACGCTCTCTCGTGTATCGAAAAGGTCTGGAACCAAATCAACCCGGACGTTCCCTTTGAATATCATTTCCTTGACCAGGCATATGAGCAACTCTATTCGGCCGAACAGAGAACACAGGTCATCTTCAACTGGTTTTGTGTCGTGGCGATCGTGGTTGCCAGTTTGGGACTCTATGGCCTGGCTTCATTCATGGCGGAGAGTCGAAAGAGAGAGATAGGGATTCGAAAAACACTGGGTGCAGACGTAAAGACCATTGTTGTCTCTTTGACTGTCGACTTTGCAAAACTTGTTCTGTTGGCAAACATCATCGCCTGGCCTTTGGCCTGGTTCGTTATGAACAAGTGGCTTCAGGATTTCGCTTACCGAACCGACATGCACTGGTGGATATTCTCGTCCGCAGGGATGGCTGCGCTTGCCATAGCGATGGCGGCTGTGGGTTTCCGAGCCTTACAGGCGGCAATGATTGATCCTGTTGAGGCGCTGCGGCATGAGTGACCAGAGGGCAATGCGCATGGCGCATCGCGTAGAGGATTCAGGTTGATTGAACAACGATTCGGCGTATCAGGCATTGAAAGAAGAATGTATATCCGTAATGCAGGGCTGCGCCAAGTGCCCCGCATCAACAAGGAGAAACCATGTTCGTAAATTACCTCAAGACCGCATTCCGCAATCTCCTGCGCCATAAGGTCTTCTCGGCCATCAATATCGTTGGGCTTGCCGTCGGGATGGCATGCACCATCCTTATCCTTCTGTGGGTGCAGGATGAACTGAGCTTCGACAGATTCCACACGAATGCCGACAGGATTTACCTTGTGCTGAGGGGCGACAATAATCAGCCGACAGCCGTCACATCGGCTCGTCTTGGGCCGGCCTTGATGCAGGAATTGCCGCAGGTGAAGAATGCCGGAGCATTTATGAAGGTTCCGGAAAGTTTCAGTGTCTTTATGCAACATGGCGATAGAGGATTTCAGGAAAGCATCTGCCTCGCTGATTCGAGTTTCTTTACCCTTTTTTCCTTCCGATTCGTGAAGGGGAATCCCGCAACTGCGCTTTCGGATCCACGATCCGTCGTGATCACCGAGGAAACGGAGAAAAAATACTTTGGTAGTACCGATGGCATGGGAAGAATCATCGCCGTGTCTGCCTTTGGAACGCAAAGCAACGTAAAGGTGGCAGGTGTGCTGGAGGACCTGCCGCACAATTCGCACATCCAGGGGCGGATCTTTTTCTCAAACCGTTGGCCCCGGGCGGTGGGGATCCCGGACTACGGATGGCAAAACCAATCCTGCCAGACATATATTCAATTGCAAAGGCCGTTGAAGACCGATGCCGAGTTCCGTGAACTGGCGTCGCAGATCAGAGCCTGCGAGCTCAGGCATGATCCGAACGAACCGCAAAGCCTGAACTATGCGCTGCTTCCGCTCACCGACATCCATCNNAGGTGGCAACATCAAATTCCTGGAAACGGCCGGAGACATTAAGTATGTGCAGGTGTTCTCGCTCATTGCCATTATACTCCTTTTGATCGCGAGCATCAACTACATGAACCTTTCCACGGCGCTCTCGTTGAGGCGGACGAAAGAGATCGGGATAAAGAAGGCCCTCGGCGCAAACCGCAAATCACTGGTTCTCCAGTTCTTCGGCGAAAGCTTGCTTCACTCCTTCCTCGCGCTGTGTTTCGCGCTTCTCCTGGTGAAGCTCTCTCTGTCCGAATTCAACGCGCTCTCAGGGAAGGAACTGGCGATCAGGTACATTGAGCCGCAGTTCATCGCTCTTTCGCTCGCTATCGCTCTTCTCACCGGGTTAATATCCGGGTCGTACCCGGCGCTCTTCCTTTCGTCATTCAGGCCAATGCAAGTATTGAAGGGACAATTGAAGCTGGGTGTCGGGAGTATTTTCACGCGAAAAGGTCTTGTCGTCCTGCAATTCGCGCTCTCCATCATTATTATCGTCTGTACGATCGTCGTTTTCCGGCAACTTTCCTTCATGAGGAGCAGCAACCTGGGACTGGAAAAAGAAAATCTCCTCTGTGTCAAGCTGGTCGGGGCCGCCAACGGCGGCTATGGGGTCTTAAGGAATGAACTCCTGAAGAATCCCGCAATCATCGATATCGCACGTTCCGAGCAGGTCAGTGCCGGCAGTATGGGGGCAACACTTGGCGTGTACTGGCAGGGAAAACCACCGAAGGACGAAACCCATTTCCGGCTTCTTCAAACCGATTTTGACCTTCCTTCTGTGTACAAGTTCGAATTGGCTCAGGGAAGATTCTTTTCCCCGGAGTATCCGACCGACAGTGCAAATGCTTACGTGCTCAATGAGGCCGCGGTGAAGGCGATGGGCCTTGTCTCACCGCTCAATCAGGAGATCTCCGTGTGGGGGAGGAATGGGAAGATTATCGGGGTTACGAAAGATTTCCACTTTGCTTCATTTCACGCCGCGATTGAGCCGTTGATCTTTAGGATCCCCGACAGGAACGAGCAAAACCTGTATTTCTCCACAATGACAATCCGGTTCGCATCGCACGACCCTGAGGACGTCATATCCTTCGTTGAGAAGACGTGGGAGAGTCAACTCAGCGGAATCCCCTTCCAGTTTTACTTTTATGATGAGTTCCTGAATGCACAATACAAGTCTGAGCATACCATGAGCTCTCTCTTCAGCTATTTCTCCTTCCTCTCCATCTTCATCGCGTGTCTCGGCTTGTTCGGGCTGGCTTCCTTGTCGGCCCAGCAAAGAACTAGGGAGGTGGGAATTCGGAAGGTGCTCGGTGCGTCCAGCTGGCACATGGTGGTACTGCTTTCAAGAGAGTTCCTTCTTTGGGTAGCGATCTCCAATGTTATCGCCTTCCCGGTCGCCTGGTACGCCATGCATAGGTGGCTGGAGGACTTCGCCTACCGCACCGACATCGGCTGGTGGGTGTTCGCCGTTGCGGGCGGGCTATCGATGGTCATTGCCATGCTCACAGTAAGCACGCAGGCGATCAAGGCGGCGCTTGCAAATCCGGTGGAAGCGTTGCGGTATGAGTGAGAAGATCCTGGATGGCATGACGCAGAGCATCTTGGTCGCAAGTGGATGTAACAACCGTCTCGAAGGAACAGCAGTTAGACGAAGAGGTCAAAGTCGTGCCATGATGCTCTGGGCTCTGCCGCATATGTTCTGCATCAACAAGGAAAGAACATGTTCTCCAACTACGTCAAAACCGCATTCCGCAATCTCCTCCGCCATAAGGTCTT
>PMNP01000416.1 GCA_003161755.1 Ignavibacteriota bacterium
TACCCCATCCCAATGCCTTGGCCCAAAACCGGTGAGAAGGTGCCCGATGTTACGAAGCCAATCTCGTGATCGGCGGCGCTCAGCAGGTATCCGTGCCGGGGAAACGCCTTTTCCCGAAGAGTAAAACCGGCAAGCCTACGGCGGACACCCTGTCGTTTGACGGCGAGGAGTGCATCCCTGCCGACAAACGGACCTTTGTCGAGTTTCGTTATCCAACCCAGTCCGGCTTCCAACGGGTTTGTCGTCGCATCAATGTCATGGCCATACAGGCAAAAGCCCATTTCAAGGCGGAGAGTATCGCGGGCTCCAAGTCCCACCGGCCCTATCCCATAGGGTGCACCAGCCTCCATGATGTGATGCCAGAGCGCTGAGGCCAAGCTAGGTTCTGATGGAAAATACAATTCGTACCCCAATTCTCCCGTGTACCCTGTGCGAGAGATGATCATTTCCATCCCGCCCAACTCACCATGCACGCTATGATAGTATTCGAGACTGGCGAGGTTGAGTTTCGTCAACGATCGGAGCGTCTCGAGTGAACGCGGCCCTTGGACTGCAAGCAGGGCGGTTTCCTCCGTCCGATCGTCCAACACGACATCTCCTCGCACATGTTCCTGGAGCCAGGCGAAGTCCTTCCCAACGTTCGAAGCGTTGATCACCAGCATATAGTGATCTCCAAGATGATACACAAGGAGATCGTCAACAATGCCTCCATCCTCATAGCACATCGCCGAATACTGCACCCGCCCCGCAGTAAGCCGACTCACATCGTTGGTCAAGACGCTTTGGAGAAACGCAAGGGAGTCTCGACCTTTCACTTCTACCTCGCCCATGTGGGACACATCGAATACTCCCACAGCGTTACGGACGAGGCGGTGCTCTCCAATGATCCCGGAATACTGCACGGGCATTTCGTATCCGCCGAAGGAAACGAACTTCGCCCCCAGTTCCTTATGGACTTCGAACAATGCCGTATGCTTCAACGTATCGGCCATCAACGCAGTGTCCTGTGATCAGTGCACGCCTGGAGATCGGACTGTCCGATCACTTGAATTGCTCAGTGACGTCTTTCCCTTGCTTTCGTGAGAGTACGCGGAATTCTCCATGACTCAGCGAGGGATCGACCTCCAGCTTGATGAGGANNTTCCGGAGGCGGTTATAGGTGCCATCGTGAAGGAGAGCGGCGAGATCGGGATTGACCCGAAGTGTGAGCCGGAACTCCTTCGTCTCAGCCTTGAACCGGTTGATCCATCGTTCTAGATCATTCAGTGTCGTCGTTTTCGAGCGAACCAGTCCTGTCCCGGCGCATGCGGGACATGGTTCCGTAAAGCTGTGGAGAATGTTCTGGCGGACTCGCTGGCGCGTAATTTGCACCAGTCCGAACTCCGTCATGGGAAGGACGGTCACTTTTGCCCTGTCGCGCCGGAACTCCTTTTTCAGTTCCTCGAACACTTTGCGCTTGTTCTTTTCGTCATCCAGGTCGATGAAGTCGCACACGATGATCCCACCGATATCCCTAAGCCTGAGTTGGCGGCAGATTTCGCGACCCGCTTCCAGGTCGGTGCGCAGGGAGTTTTGTTCCTGCTCCTTTTTGGCGGCGTATCGTCCACTGTTGACGTCTATGACGACCATCGCCTCAGTGGTTTCGATGATAATGTATCCTCCGCTCTTGAGCCACACTTTGCGGCTGAGCGATGTTTCCAATTCCTTCTCGATCCCATACTTGTCAAAGATCGGCGATCGGTCTTTGTGGAGCTCGATTTTTTCGAGAACCTGCGGGGAGGTGTACCTGATATATGCGCGGATTTCGCGGAATAGTTTCTTGCTGTCGACAATTACACGAGAAACGTCATTCGAGAACAGGTCGCGAATCACGCTCGACGTTGTTGCCATGTCTTTGTACAGCAGGATAGGAGCCTTCTCCGATTTGACCGACTCCTCGATCTTGCGCCAGGTCTTGATGAGGTCCTCAAGATCTTTCTTGAGCGACTCTTCTTCCTTCCCTTCGGCAACCGTACGGATGATTACGCCAAACCCTTCTGGGAGGATTCCCTGGACAATCTTCCTCAGGCGCCGTTTTTCCTTGAAGCTGGTGATCTTTTTGGAGATTCCCACTTTGCCGTCGAACGGGAGAAGAACAAGAAACCGTCCCGCAAGAGAGACTTCGGAAGTTACCCGGACCCCTTTCTTTCCGACTGGTTCCTTAATAATCTGGACCATGACTTCCTGCCCCTTGGTAAGCTGAATTTCCGGGGCTGGGGATCGATGCGTGGGGTGTTCTTCGGTACGGGAAGGACCGTTGTCGCGGGGTGTTCCATTATGAGGGGCCTCGTGGGGCCTAGGGAGACCCTCGGCAGTCGAACGGGATTCTTCTACGGCGACCTTGTCGTCCTGCCCCTCGTGTTCCTCGTCATCATCATCTCCGATCATTGCCATGTACTCGTCAAACCGGGTACCGATATCGGAGAAATGGAGAAACCCGTCCTGCTGGAGTCCCAGGTCGATAAATGCTGCCTTGATGCCCGACATCACTTTGGCCACACGGCCGAGGTAGATGTCGCCTACCATTTTTTCCTTATTCGCAGTCTCTACAAAGAGCTCTGCCAGTCGGCCGTCTTCTGTTATTGCAATACGCGTCTCGTTGGCCGCCGAGTTGATAATGATTTCCTTCCTCATGGTATGCTGTTCGCTTCAACCTTTCTCCCGGAATGAACGACAATTGTATGCAGGTCCGTGTCGAAGCAGGCTGAATCTCGCAAGCCGACGAGAAGTACACTTGATACATCAAACGTGCCTCCATCATACTCCGGA
>PMNP01000371.1 GCA_003161755.1 Ignavibacteriota bacterium
CCATGGTATTCCCATCTGGCCCCAATCGTGCCAGGTAGGCGTGTTCCGGTTCCGTCTCACTGTTAGTCCCTAGAGCCATAGTGACAAGTCCGGACAGACTGTCACCCTCTATAAATTCAAAATTCGCGTTGCTCATCAAGGCATTGAACACGGCAATCGTATTGTTCATGTCCCAACGTTCCGGCACGTAAACAACATCGCCTTCCCGAAGGTACGGATTGAACCTGTTCTCCCCAGTGGCCCGGTACTTCGGCAAATCCACCCTCGTTACCGTTCCATCGCGGCCCCTGATCACTGTCTTCCTCTCCGAGTAACTTCGCCTCAGACGATCCAATTCTCTGCCGTAATCCTCCACTGTCAACCGGTCTGAAGGGAAAGTGTTGCTTAAGGCAATAAGATTGTCAGTCCTCTGCAAGGCAGTCACTTCTTTCTTCCCCTCAGAAAGCACATGCCCCATGATCTCGACGGTGATCATTCGTGGTGAAACCAACGTGACGGTCACCTCTGCGTGAGTGTACTTCCGCGCAACAACTTTTGAGACTTCTTGCTTCACTTCCTCCAAAGTGTGCCCCCGAACGATAACTTCTCCAACGTTGGGAACAAGCAGAGAACCTTCCGGGGTGACAACCAATCTGTATTCCGTCGGGGATGTCGACCAGACATTCACTCCGATGACATCCCCCGCGCCTACGTAATAATCCTTTGGATTCACGGGGCCATCTGTGGCAAATGTTCGCGTGTCTATATCCTTCAATGAGGGCTTGACGGACGACTTGAGTGAACTCAAGTCAAGGGGAGAAATCGCCTCTTTGAGTTGAGCATTGCTTATGGATCGGCCCATCGCAATACACGCGCAGAGGAATATGGTGATGCGGACAGTCCTTCTCATTGCTCACTTCTCCTGATACTGTTTCCTGTAATAATCATGATACTCACCAGTCAAGATTTCCGACCACCAATGTTTGTTGCGGACATACCAGTCAATCGTATCGCGCAATCCAGTTTCAAAATCAAATTTTGGCAACCATCGCACAGTGCGATTTATCTTGGCCGTATCCATTGCATAACGACGATCATGTCCCGGAAGGTCCTGCACATACGTGATGCAATCCTCCGACTTCCCCAGATGACGTAGGATGAACCGGACAATGTCAATATTCATCCATTCCGTATTTGCTCCGATGTTGTAGACCTCTCCCGGCTCGCCTTCAAGCAGCAATGCGATGATGGCCGAACAGTGATCCCGCACGTGAATCCAATCACGGATATTCCTTCCATCACCATAAACCGGAAGACGCTTGCCTTNNTGATACGGTCCGTAATTGTTCGAGCAGCGTGTCACCACAACTGGCAAACCGTATGTGTGATGATATGCAAGAGCGAGCAAATCAGAACCAGCCTTGCTGGAGGAGTAGGGGCTATTGGGGTGAAGAGGCGTAGACTCCTGGAACTTCCCGGAATCGCCAAGCGAACCATACACCTCGTCAGTGGAAACATGGATGAACTTCTCTACACCAAATTGTCGACCTGCTTCCAACAAAACCTCTGTCCCAAGGACGTTGGTTCGAACAAATACTTCCGGCCCCAGGATACTTCGGTCGACATGAGACTCCGCTGCAAAATGGACAACTGTGTCAATGTTGTGTTCCTGGAAACAAGCATAAACCCGGTCACGATCACAGATGTCGCCCCTGACAAACCGATAACCCTGGAAATCCCGAACATCCGTCAGGTTTTCCAAATTGGCAGCGTACGTGAGAAGGTCATAATTGATGATCTCTACAGATTTGAACATCTCAAACATCGATCGAATGAAATTGCTGCCAATAAAACCTGCGCCGCCAGTTACGAGAACCTTGTTCATGGAATTTCTGACCTGCTCAGTCAAGAACAAACGGGGAATTGGGATCCGATTCGTGACGTATTTCATCAATTGGTTCCGTCTTTCCTCTGCCGCCAAAGAGACGGTTAGGGAAATTCAAGACGGCACCCAACTTCCCTCCGATGTTCTTGTATGCCNNGACGCCTGGGGGTATGATAACGGACTTGGGTGAGTTTTCCCCTGCAACAATGATCTGCAAGGTCATATACGAAGGAGACTTCGTGCGGGCGTCCCAAAGATATATCTTGAAATCAGACGGACCAATGAATGCAAAACAGTCGGCCTGCTCCGCATGTTCGTGAGGGCCCCTGACAACATCCGGTTGCGTCATCGAAAAGTATGACATCACCGGCCGGTACTGCGAACCGACAGTATCCTCGCGATAGAGTTCTGCCAGCCATCCCCGCTCGTCAACATGTCGGAAAATTTCGGTGACGACCACATCAGCAATAATACCTCGCACGAACTCGCTCATATTTCCTCAAACGTGAGCCAAGAGTGACCACACAATCTCTCCGAAGGCTTGCCCGTCATTCTGTCATGGTCCTAGTGGTGGCTAGTCACAAACCAAGGAAACAGGGTTGAAAATGGGCATAAATGGCGGTAAACACCCGTGGAAAATCATAATACGCAATTGGTGGCTGAGAATCAAACCCTGAATCCTTGTGAACCTTCCCACATGCGATTGCAGGCTCTTTATTATCGGCCCCGGCAGAAGAACGACAACTAACAACTTTCTAATAGGCTGCCGACTATTTCCTGGAAGTGAATCACGTCCTTTTCCACCTTTTCCAGAAACAGCCTGCAATGAGATAAGTATTCATCATAGTTTGATGGTACATAGTACCAATTCAGTTGTCTACTCATCTCACTTACCGACTTCAACGATGTTGCCACACCTATTCTCTCCCCACGCACCGTCTCCCCGAGATATGTCCCTTCGCACACAATGATCGGACGTCCCAAAACGCAGGACTCATACAGACGGTTTGGCAGTAAGGTCCGGGTATTCTGGGTGCGATTGCCATAATGAGAGATCATGAAGTTGGCCCGTCTATAATGACTAATCTTTTCTTCAGGTCCGAACGCCCCGCGAAATGTAACAGGAAGTGCATTGTCGCGACAATACTGCTCCAACTGTCGTTCATACACTCCCTTTCCAACGTACTCGATCTCCCATCCGTTGAGCTTGCTAGCACAATTAATAAAATCGAGATCCTCCTGGTAATAAATCATCCCGCCTATGTTTAGAAGTCTTTTCGACCCAAAATCAAACGGAAGAGAAGACACGTGAAGCGCGCTTATGGTGGTGTTATGCGAGAGAATGATGTTCTTGGACGTCGGCAGCCAATTCTTAAATCCCGGCGACGATATTGCCACCACTAAGGATTTCTTCATGAGGACACTGAGAGCAATCCTATAGGGGAGCATATCTTCATGGCTGAAATCACGGATGTCGAGAATGAAACGGCGAGAGGCCAGGAAATCCAGAAGAGCAATTCCCACCTGGGCGGTCAACACAATATAAAAGTCATACTCGTTCTCAGCCAGCCATCGAAGAACAAATTTCCGGTACCCTAAATACCCGGGAATGACTCGCCATCCACTTGCCGTACCATCCCTCGAATACATGACGAGGGTGTTTCCGGTTTCACCCAGAAGGTGTCTGTCCCAACCGATAATATCGTATTTCGTGTTCTGCGACTGCAACACTTCTTCGTAACAACTGACAAATGGCATGTACCGCGGGCTCGACGGGCCAATAATGCAGACTTTCATTCCTTGAGGAACCTCCAAAATTCATAAACAAAGTCTCAACTGGGACCAAAGACCTGGAAGCGTAGTCAGGTGAGGAGATGTTTGACCTTGGATGTGTTTGTACTCATCCGGAGCTTCCGCGACCGGGGATCCCAGGATCGATGGGGCAAAACAAATCCTTGCATCAAAATTAACGTTAGAGAATCACAAGAGCAAGATGCTCGCCTTGCACCCTGCCTTCCTCGATCTTTCTCGCCCTGATCGATTCATTTAAGCATTGCAGAGAGTTCACGGAGTGGAGCCAAACACATACGCGTGTGTCTGCCAGGGTTCTAAATTGTCAACCAAAATCCCTTGCGGGATAGAGATGGGATGTAAACGCACGGAAAGAGAATCACCGACGACGGAAAAAACTTCTCGGGCAGACTTCAGGTCTGCGGTATTTCGATTTGCAGGAAGCGAATTGAGGTTGATCTCGGCTCCTTCAATTGGCTTGTTGCTCATATTCACGACAACGAGGATAGTCTGTCCGCCTTTCTTCCGTGCAATGTATTCAATATTCTGATTATTCACAGAGGCATAACATTCGGAATTCTGAGGTTTACCGTGCATGAAACACATGACTACTTGACCATTCAGCAGGGTTCCACACTGCGCAAGTTCCCGCACAACCGGTAATACATGCAGCGTGAAAAATCGAGGTCGATCGTCGGTTTTGTAGCTTGCTTCCTTTCGGTCCCAGAAATACATATCGTCATAAGCATAAAACCAAATCCCCTCGGCCCCGTGGACAATTGCACTGTAAACTTCGAATCTCAGTTCTGAAAGGTCATTCCACCTTGTGTGATACATGTCATACGTCATTATGGCATATTGAAGGTGTTTTGCACTCTTCACCTGAGATTCTCTAAGGCTTTCAAACTTGCTCGTGAGCACGGCGCGCCATTGATCCGGGTCATGGATGATATAGGTATCATTAATGATGATATCTGCCGACCCAGTGTAATCGTTTGTGTTCTGGAGCCCTTCGGGAAGTTTCATAGGAGAAATGCGAGTATTCCACTTCCAGCCTGCCCGTTGGACTTCATAATCGTCAAGCGTGACGAGATATGGATGAGTCGCGTCGCCCACAGGAGGATTCCTCGATAGGCCATCGGCCGCAAGTTCCCTGTAAGCCGCCTGTAAATCACTCGCCGATACAAAGTACTGGTAGCGCCTTGTGCTACTAGTGTCAAAAGGTTCGTCTGCAAGAAGGTATCCATAGAGTGCTGGGTGATTCTTGATAGTGCCACCAGCTCTGGAGGAATCAGAGAAATCCATCATGGATTCTGCGTCGCTGTAGTCAGGCCGCTTGCGTGTGTCTCCCGGTAGACGTGTGTATGCTCTCGTGAAGAAATGCGGACCGTTGGCATCAACCGGCACCACACCTCCAGCGATATTCTCGTTGGGGTTTAGGGAAAGCATGACCCGCAACCCGGCCGCATCGGCCTTGTTGAGAAACGCCAGCACATCGGAATTGGTCTTGTGATCCACGGAGCTCTTGTACCACGGACAGTTAATGACGTTGATCCCAGTGCTCCTCAGTTGTTCAAGCATCGAGCCTCCATCCGGCTTGTCGGGAGACCATTCCACGCCAAACATACCGATCGGGAAATCCAGGCTCTTCGTCTGACAACACATCGAGGCCGGAATGATTGTTAGGAGAAGAAAAAACAGCCGTCTGAATCTTGCCATGGCAATCCCTGATTGGAAGTGACACTACCTGAGCAACAGGAGCTTCTTTGTCTCAACAAACGACCCTGCCTCCAGGCGATAGAAGTACATGCCGGATGCAAACCGTGCGGCATTGAACGTGACCTGATGTCTGCCCGGTGTCTCGTAGTCATCCACCAACACTGCCACTTCACGACCGAGCAAATCACAAACGCTCAACCTCACTCTCTCTGAGGATCTTCCCTTCTCCAAGCCTCCTGGAAGTTCGTATGTTATTGTCGTGCTGGGATTGAAGGGATTCGGATAGTTCTGCATAAGTCGCATGGCCTTCGGCACATTACTTCGTGCATCATGAACATCTACAACACTGTGGATTTCCGAGATCGACCTGCGCCATACACCTGACGTCCCCTGCCACGTCGCGGAAAACAAATACTCGCTCGACGATGTCATCGAAACCACGGTGCTGAATGATCCTAATTCTGAACCACTGACCTGCTGCCACGTCGCCCCTGTATCCTTTGAGGCGTAGATGACTCCGTCGAACGTGCCAGCAAGGAGGATTCCATCAACAACGGTCAAACACTCCGGCCGGCTGATTCCCCCCGCTGTGATCCAATCATCACCCAGATCCGTCGAGGAATATATACCTCCATACGTGCCTGCATAAATGATACCTCCATATTTCGCGAACGAGGTTACCCACGGATGTGTGCTAGCAGTTGGAACCCATGAAACGCCATCATCAGTCGAACGGAAAATGCCAACGCCCGGTCCTGCAAGCCTGTTACCGGCAAACCAAACGCCATCTTTTATGCCCAGGGACTGGACGATGGAGGTGCTTAACCCTCCATTCGACTGCAACCATGACGAGCCAAAATCCGTTGACCGATAAATCCCCCCACCATCTGTACCTGCAAGAAGAGTTGTGCCGTGCAGAAGCAATGTCAGGATATTTAAATTTCCGAGTCCATTATTTGCCGTGTTCCAGGTTGAGCCACGATTTGAGGTGACATAGACCCCGCTCCCCGTACCAGCAATGATTATCGAGTCGCTTACCGAAAGGGTATTAACCGTAAGATCAGGGAAGGTACTTCCGCAAGGTACCCATGTAGTACCATTTTCATCGGACCGGAACACTCCACCCCGAGAGTTCGTGTCCGGCCATGCGCTCGTCGTGCCTGCAAAGAGGCTGCCATTCTGNNATATCGCCAGCCCAACCAAAATGGATTTCAAATTGAGGATTGGCATGAGGGAACTCCATGGATCAGAGGATGTCTGGAAGCTGCCGGATGCAGAGAAGGCGCAATTGAAGAACTGGTTACCGATAAGTCCCGCTTTTATTCAGCAAGGAACAACCACACATCGACAGAACTCAATGTGAAAGTAGACCTTTCTNNAGCCGACATGCTCAGTGACCATTTCATCAATTCTCGATGTTCATTCTCTCGGGTTCAGGAATCCATCAGAATTGCCGGGGTGGATTTATGGAATCTTCGGGACTTCCTTGCATTTTGAGACACCTCAATGTACACTGAACTATCTGCCCAAGAACATGGTGCTTGATGAACCAACCGGCATTGC
>PMNP01000355.1 GCA_003161755.1 Ignavibacteriota bacterium
CAACGGCAAGGCGGCTGTCTATGGCATTTACTTTGATACGGGTAAGTCGGTCATCAAACCGGAATCCGCACCCACCATCGACGAGATCGTTAAACTGCTGAATCAGAACCCGAAGCTCGCACTGTTTGTCGTCGGCCACACCGACAACGTTGGCACCCTCGAATCTAACCTCAAGCTTTCGAGTGATCGCGCGGCTTCGGTCGTGAAGGCTCTTGTCGGAAAGGGAATATCCTCATCCCGTTTGAAGGCGGCTGGCGTTGGTCCGTACTGTCCGGAGACTTCCAATGCAACAGAGGAAGGAAAAGCGAAGAACCGACGGGTGGAACTCGTGGCTCAAAACTGAGTCCGGNNGTTGGTTACATCGATAACGAGAAGCCTCTTCTCCGAGAAACGGGGAAGAGGCTTTTGCGTTGTGAGAGACTCAATTGAAGATTGAACCTGCCGGACAATTCAGATCCTCAAGGGCAGGCGGGAATGGAAAATCGAAGATTGCAGAGAAATGAGAGACCGGCGTAAACACCGGTCCTAGTCGAAGAAAGACCCCTGAACCGGTCTCAAGAGCCACGCATTAGTTCTTGTCATTCAGGCTGTTCTCCTCCGCTGTCCACTGTCCTCCATCTCCGCGCTTCCTTCTACGGGATCAGCACAAGGCGGAGTGGAGACTTGGAGAATCATTCCAGTTTTGTCGCCTCAAAATCACCATTCTGAAAGCCGTAAAATCCTGTCACCTTGCCAGAAGCATCCCGAACGAAGGTGAGCCACAGATTGTATCGCTGGAGATAGAAGTTTGTATCCGTTTCTGGCAGCAATGGATCACCATCGCCGGGGGCTCCCTGGATCTTTGCAGTCAGATGTTTTCCATCATTGTGTATCTCCACCAGTGGGCCTTGAGTGATCTGGTAACGGCCGGAATACGAGTCCAGCAACGCCGGCTTGACGACGAGATCCGGGTTCGGACGATGACGCAAACGTGCGTTGGCCCGTATGGCCGAATCACCAGGTTGAGCGTATGCACTGCTGAACCGCCAGTTGTTGTCGAACATTCCTGTTACCACCATGACCTGCTGACCGGATGCCTTTTGCTTGTACGCAGGGAGCCGTCCGTCTGTGATGACGTAATCCAAGCTGGGAAGTTGTTGCGGATTGATCTGGTTGAAATACATCCCCTCGGTGGATGTGCTTGCAACAATCAAGACATACCGATCCGGATTGAGCGGGTTCGGATACATCATCTGCAGGGCTGCATCCTTTGCGTCGAAACTCTTCCCATCGATGGTAATCTGACGGTTTGTCACCTGCAGGGGGAGCTTTGAGGCGAGCTTCGCTGTGACCCGGTTTGCATCGGCTCCTCCAACAAGAAGCAGTGAATACCTGGCCATATCCGCATCACTTATCGCCGTATCCGCGAAGACGCGGGGGAATTGCTTCTGCCAATCCAGCCATCCATTTGCAAATGCTTCGGCTTTCTCACGGCANNCCTCTTGTGCATGGCCGCCGGATGGTATCCCGCTGCAGCCAGGTGCAATGTCCCATCCTTCAATTTCATCTCTGTTGATGTTCCATTCCAGACAATCGTTACCGGCTTGGCAGGATCCACAATGGCGGGGGAAGGGGAGAGATCGATATCAAGGATGTTATCGCTATCGATCCTGATGACATTGCGATCGACAACCTCTGCATCCACACTCATAAAGGCCAACGGGTTGGCACATTGGCGAACATGTACCCAGTAGGCGGACGCGTTGCGCAGCTCTGCCGAGCGAATGCGCACATGCTTTGGAGAAGTATTCCGCTTATACCGCAGGAACCACTCGATATTCGTGTTTGCGTTCCCGTTTCCCCCCTCCAAGACCTCGTGACCGCGCGGNNCCCAGCGCTGAAGCAGCCGCACTCCATAGCGGGAGAAGTCAACGTTCACCGATTGATCGGCGTCTCCATGCCGGACCAAGATGGGCAGGTTGAGCAACCCTTCGGCCATTGCCCAGGAGCTCGACTTCTCGTTAAAGAAACGATCAACAGGGGAGAGCCTCGCAAGATCCTCTTCGGACATTTGGGAGTGATAATCCATCCCTCCAAAAACCGGCGCAATCGCCGCAAAGAGATCAGGATGACGGGTGCCCACATTCCACGTTCCCCATCCACCCATTGATTCACCCGTAAGATAGATGCGATCTTCATCAACATTCAAGAGACGTTTGGCTTCCGCGATTGCATGTAACACATCGCTGTCTCCCATGCCCAGGTACTGTGTATTTCCGCGACCATGCGGTTCCATGTAGATCACGCCTTGGTGGTCGGAAAACTCGGCGTCGAGTCCCGCATGTCGACCGTCTGCAGCCCACCAGGGGACATACACCGGGTTCGGGGGATTATAGCCATGCAACTGGATTACCATGGGCCATTTCTTCGAGGAGTCATACCCAGCGGGGAGATACACCCGGCAGAACTGCGGAGATCCATCCACCTCATCCGTATAAGCAATCCGCACGAATCCGTACGGACGAATGCGTCCAGTCTGCCCTTTCCGCTCAAGCATCAACTCGTCATACTCCATGAGAGGGGAGTGAACCTTCCTCCATGGATTTCCTTTTACCTCGCTGAGCTTGCAGCCAAGACGATCTTCCATCATGTCGACGAGCATTTTGAGCGTGAAGCCTTCTGGTTTCGACGCATCAGCAACCGCAGCTGCAGCTGCCAACTCTTTCGCCTTTGGAAGGAAGTCGCCCTTGTACCATTGGAGATACGCAGCGAAGAGGAGTCCGTCCGGGGAATGGCTGGTGCACCGCACTTCGTATGGACCATCGGCCCATGTCTTGGCATCGACGTCAATCGTTGCACCTCGTGAAGCGCTGGTTTCAAACATGACCGCTCCACCAGGGCGGATCACCTCGACCTTGACGGCATCGGCACCCGCTCGTTCTGTGTTGATGTCGGTCTTTATCGTAAACCCATCAGAAGAGAGTTTCGTGAGAGATGGACCAATCTCGGACCTTCTTTTCAGGACGGTCCCCGGTTCAAGGATTCTTGCGAAGAAGGTTCCGTCTGCGGGGACCTTGAGAAGGAGGTTGTTCGCGCCGGCTTGCATCGTTACTTCCACTTGATCTTCGTCGGGAGTGGACGAGCGCAGACCGTCACGTGAAAGAACCAGCTTCCCATTCACCCATGCCCGAATCCCATCGGAACNNCGGAACTACCCAGCGAAAGCAAGGCTGTTCCCGCCGCTGCACGCTGGACTCTGGTAAAGGCATAAGCAACCGCCCCATCACGGGGTCCGGTCAAATTGTCGACGCCAACTTCATCGCCCCAGGATTTCACCGAATGCCAGAGGATGGGGGTACCATCGTGATTCTTCAGTCCGTCTCCCTCTTTGGGCTGAAGATCTGCCTCGCCTCCTTGTTCCTTCAGCTCGTCAACGCCAAGACTTCCCTGGAACGCGCCTGCTACAAGCCAGAGGCGGATGTAGTGCTGATCCCCCCGGGTCCATGGCATACGCATTTCGTCTTTGAGCTTTGGGGAAGGTGGTTGGCTCTGGGCAACGACGCCGTTCGAGAGGAGTATCACAGCANNATAAACCTGTTTATGGGCGCCATTTCTTGTTCTCCAGAATGTTCCTAAGGATGGGTTGGAGATGAGCAATTGAGGTCAGTCTTCAATATATGAAATACGGCGTTTTGTGCTGCGGGTTTCGTTATGGCAATCTGGCATTTGCTTATTCTTCGAACCCCTTGGCCATTGTAGATTGTCCGAGGACAACGACCAACCCGTTGACAATCGTAGATTGAATCTCCCTAACCCGCCATTCCTACGTAACCGCCATGCTTACNNGAATTCACTGACCCACGGACCCGCATATATGCCGCACATCACGGACCGGCGTAAACCGCCGGTCCTAGACGAAGAAAGACCGCTGAAGCGGTCTCAAGGACCATGGAGTTGTCATTGTCATTCAGCTCTGTTCTCCTGCACTGTCCTCTGTAAACTGTCCTCTGTAAACTGTACACTGCCCGTCTCCGCCACCGGTGGAGACGAGGTCTACGACCTCGACCGATTTGTGGTCGGGTCTCGTCCCGATTTTGTCGGGACGGATACACTATCCACTGTCCACGGTACACTGTCCACTGACTTGAATTGCCAAGAATCTCTCAGTATCTTCCGACAACCTTACAAGGGCTCAATCAATGCGACTAACCATCGTTATGCTGGTCATTCTTGCGTTTGCTGTCGTTGCATCGACGGCACGTTCCGACGAGCATCCAACACTTCAACTCGGTGCTCAAGCTCCTGATTTTCACCTGCGCGGCGTGGATGGCCGGACATACTCGCTCAAGACCTTCGCAAACGCGAAGGTCCTCGTGGTGATCTTTACCTGCAACCACTGTCCCACCGCCCAGGCGTATGAGGGACGCATTCATCAATTGGTTGCAGACTATAAACCTCGTGGCGTTGCCTTCGTTGCCATCAATCCGAATCACCCCGCNNTACACAGATTTGGATGATACGTTTGAGGCGATGAAAATCCGGGCGGCCGACAGGCATTTCAACCTTCCGTATCTCGATGATGGTGCAACTGAGTCAGTCGCCCGGCAATACGGGCCTGCTGCCACGCCTCACGTCTTTGTCTTTGACGCCAAGCGCCAACTGCGATTCCAGGGTCGGATTGATGATTCAGAACGGGAGGATCTCATAAAGAACAGAGACACGCGTGACGCGTTGGNNAAGCGCTTTTGGCGAAGAAGGATCCGGTCGTTACCAAGACTATGGTCTTCGGATGTTCCATCAAGTGGGCCGAGAAGGCGGAGAACAATCGCCAATGGATGGAAAAAGTGCACGCGGAACCGGTGACGATTGAGACCATCACCGCGGAAGGAATGAAGGAGCTGAGGGCAAACAAGTCTGGCAAGATCCGGGTGATCAACGTCTGGGCAACATGGTGTGGCCCTTGCGTGTCGGAGTTTGACGATTTGGTGGAGACGAATCTCCATTTCCGACATCGCGATTTTGAACTTGTCACCGTCGCTGCGCAATTCCCCGATGAAAGGGAAAAGGTGCTAAGCTTCCTGCAGAAGCATCATGCCTCAACAAGAAACCTGCTCTTTGGTGAGACTGACAAATACAAGCTGATGCAGGCGTTGGATCCCCAGTGGAACGGCGCGTTGCCGCATACCATCGTGCTTGGCACGGACGGTAAGGTGCTCTATAGCGAGACAGGAGAACTCGACTTCCTGAAGCTTCGGCGCGTGATCGTTCCCGCGCTCAACGCAGTCACACCATGGCCCGGACTGAGTCCGCCGAACTGAGGGAATCACGGAATTGCGCTTTCGAGATCGCGGATCCCCAACACCTCTCGAAGCG
>PMNP01000042.1 GCA_003161755.1 Ignavibacteriota bacterium
TCCTCCTAGTGCAATTACTTCACTTCCGTAGACTTTCCGGCGGCCGTCTTCTTTTTCTCCGGCGCGGGTTCATTTTTTTGAACGGCGGCTTTGCCCTTCGCCTTCGGCGTGCTGGATGCAACTGCGCGTTTTGGCTCTTCAGTCGCCGCCACCACAATGGTCACATGATTCGAGCGCTTCCGGATTCTGAAGCCGCGGCCCATGGGGGCGGGGCTAATGCGCTTCATGACCATACCGCAATCCACAAACGCCCGTTTTACTACCATGTCTTCAGGTTCAAGGCGTCCGCCATCATCTCTATTCTGCAGGTTTGAGACTGCCGAGCGCAAGACTTTTTCGGCAGCTTTGGATGCGGATTTGGGAGAGAAGTGGAGTATATGCAACGCCTCGTCCACTTTCTTGCCTCGAATAAGATCGATCACCAACCGCATCTTTCGCGGCGATGTTCCGATATACCTGTTAATTGCTCGTGCTTCCATTCGATTCATCCTTCAGTAAGGCAACTCAGGCGGCAGTAGTGCTTTCTTCTTTCTTCATGCCCGGATGGACACGGAAATTGCGTGTCGGCGCGAACTCGCCCAGTTTATGTCCCACCATTCCTTCGTGGATGTACACAGGAACGAACTTGTTGCCGTTATGCACCGCAAACGTATGGCCGACAAAATCGGGTGTGACTGTTGAGGCTCGCGACCAGGTCTTGATGACCNNATGACCTTTTTCTGGTTCGACTTATTGAGCGCTGCAACTTTTGCCGCCAGCTTCACGCTGACAAACGGGCCTTTTTTGAGCGAACGAGCCATGGCCGATTACTTTCTCCGTTTCACGATGTACTTACCCGAAGGTTTCTTCCTTGAACGGGTTTTCTTGCCTTTCGTATGCCAACCCCAGGGAGATACGGGATGCGGATTTCCCTGCGGTGATTTCCCTTCACCCCCACCGTGAGGGTGATCGACGGGGTTCATGACCACACCGCGCGACTGTGGACGGATGCCGAGCCAGCGTGAGCGACCGGCTTTGCCGATGCTGATTNNTGATACCGCCGATGGTTGCGCGGCATGCCAGCACCACGTTGCGAATTTCGCCTGAGGGGAGCCGCAACTGCGCAAACTTTCCCTCCTTGGCCATCAACTGAACGGTCGTTCCTGCACTGCGGGCGATCTGGGCTCCCTTCCCGGGTTTCAACTCGATGCCATGGACAAATGTCCCAGCCGGGATATTTGCCAGAGGGAGGGTGTTGCCGACCTTGATTTCCGCATCGGATCCGGATCGAAGGACATCCCCCACGACGACGCCGCTCGGTGCAAGGATGTAGCGTCGTTCTCCGTCAACATATTGCAGAAGTGCGATGCGTGCCGAACGATTGGGATCATACTCGATCGCCGTCACACGCGCATCCATGCCGTCCTTGTTGCGTTTGAAATCAATAATCCGATAGAACCGTTTATGTCCGCCCCCTCGATGTCGTGAGGTCACGCGTCCGGTGTTGTTCCTTCCGCCGCTCTTGCGGAGAGCCTCAAGAAGATCCTTCTCGGGCCGCTTCTTGGTAATTTCATCGANNACCGTATAGCCATTGTGCTGTTATCCTAGTACGATTCTTTTCTCATGCCGCCCGGGCGTCTGGTTGGCGCGGGGCTCGCTGGGGTCTTGCCTTCGTTCAGACGTTTTCAAAAAATTGGATCTGGTCGCCAGCCTTCAGCCGGACGATTGCCTTCTTCCACCGGCTTGTCTTTCCGGGGAACCGGCCTTTGCGCGTCATTTGCGATTTCGTCTTGCCTTTGTGCTTAAGCGTGCGGACATCAAGGACAGTCACATTGAATTTCTTTTCCACTGCGCGCGCGATTTCGATCTTGTTGGCTGCCGGATCGACTTCGAAGGCGTATTGTCCTTTATCCTGAAGGGCCGTCATTTTTTCTGTAACGATGGGCCGTCGCAAAATGCCGATCATGATCTTTTCTCGTCGATAGTATTCTTGAACGTATTCTCCAGGACTTCCACCGCACTTTTCTGAATCAGCAGCATGCCGTTGTTCAGGAAATCATACGTCGAGGCTTTGTCGGCAACCTTGACATCAAATGCAGGAAGATTACGGCCGGCCTTGACGACATTGAGATCACTCTTGGATGTCAGGAGCAGTGTACGCGTATCGCCGAGTCCGAACGCGGTGAGCACCGTTGCCATTTCGCGCGTTTTGGGAATTTCGAACGTGAAGTCCTCGACAATGCGTATTTGTCCTTCCCGCGCCTTTGTGGAGAGGGCGGATTTTCTGGCCAGCCGGTGCATGCTCTGGGGAAGCTTGTTGCTATAGTCACGAGGCTTGGGGCCGAAAATCGATCCGCCGCCGATCATCACTGGTGAGCGGCTGGAACCCTGGCGGGCCATGCCCGTCCCCTTCTGCTTNNTGAAGGGCTTCTTGCCGCCACCCCGGACTTCCATCCGTGTCTTCACCTTTGAAGTGCCCTGGCGCTGGTTGTCCAGATAGACCCGCACCGCCCGGTGGAGGATATGTTCGTTCGGTTCGATGCCAAAGATGTCTGCCGAGAGTTTCACCTTCTCGCCAGTCTTCGTACCGTCCTTTCGATAGACTTCCAGTTCCATCGCCACGTTCTCTAGGTTAAGTTNNACGCGGGAAGGGTAGGAAGATGATCCGATTGAACCCGGGGCGCGTTCGCGATCGCTTTGTCCATGAGTACGGAACCCGCCGCCGAAGTGGTGGCGTTTCACCACGCCCTGGAACCCTCGGCCTTTTGAGGTGCCGACGATCGACACAACGTCGCCCTTGGCGAACACGGTATCAACGCGGATTTCCTGTCCGGGCTGCAGCTCATCGCCGCCAGCAGTGCGGAATTCCCGCACGAAGGTCATCGCCTTTGTGCCAGCCTTCGCAAAGTGACCACGCAACGGCTTCACCACCAGGCGTTCCTTCTTCTCATCGAACCCCAGTTGCACCGCCGTATAGCCGTCACGATCGCCGACCTTAACCTGCGTAACATAGCAGGGGCCCGCCTCGATGACGGTGCAGGGAATCACCTGGCCAGATTCATCAAAAATGCTGGTCATCCCTATTTTTTTACCGAGTAGTCCTGTCATACCATCGTCCATAGAAGAATAGAAAGCGTCTGGCGGCGGCACGCCGCCGGCACAATTCCCAAAGCCATTCCTCTCACGCCGGGAGACGATCCCCGGCCCAAGTGGTCAACCCAGAGTTCGGGTACGGATTAGACCTTGATCTCGACGTCAACTCCTGCGGGAAGATCGAGTTTCGACAAGGAGTCGATCGTTCTATTCGTCGAATTGAGGATATCGATCAGGTTGTGATCGTACGATTTCAATTTTATGCGAATCTTCTGGCCGGCCACGTATAGAGTTACTCCATTTGTTTTGAACCATCCCTTCCCGATCCCTTTGCGGGGGACCGGGGAGAGTCCTGTCCTTTACTCAAGGATCTTTGTCACGACACCTGCGCCGACCGTGCGGCCTCCTTCGCGGATGGCGAACCGGAGTCCTTCTTCCA
>PMNP01000256.1:0-4130 GCA_003161755.1 Ignavibacteriota bacterium
GAAACCCAATCCGGCTGCCGAGGAGGATTTCAAATCGGCGTCCAGGTCTTTCTTCCTTAGGTACTGGATTCCGTAGATCATACTGGTGAGGAATGCCACGACACTCAACCACGCTGTTGGGACATGAAAGAAGATAATACGGGCTTTTTCTTCCAATCCGGGGATTATGGGGAGTTCATACCACTGTTGAGGGTGAGGCACCATTGGGAGAAGAAGGCCGAGGAGAATGACAGCCGTCAGCCAGACACCGAGGAGAATTCGAGCGGCCATGCATCAATCTTTCCAGACGTAGTCGAAGACCAGGACTGAGACTGTGGTCACTGCTGCAATATAGGAAACCAGGATCTGAAATTCACCAAGCGCCTCCTCAAACAGGGCTCCCTCCGATGCGAGCCTCGTGGCGTTGATGACAGTGAGCAATAACGGGAGAAGCAAAGGAAAGGACAACACCGGATAGAGCGTTCCCTTGGTGCCTGCCTGAGCGACGATTGCGGCGATCAGTGTCGAGGAGGCAGCAAATCCCAAGCCGCCCAGGAACACCGTGAGGACAAAGATCGACATTGTGGAAATAACAAATCCAGATATAAAGATGACATACAGGAAGACGGTGACTGCACTCAGCGCAAGCACAAGAACAGCGTTGAAAAGGAGTTTCCCAAAGTATACCGCACTTGGCCTTGCCACAAGTTGGAGGGTGCCAGCAGTACCCCGCTCTTCCTCCATGACAAATGTCCGCGAGAGCCCGGACATGGCAGAGAAAAATATCACAACCCAAAGCATCCCTGAGAGGACTTCAGGTTTCGCGCTTTCCGTCCCCAGGGAGAATGCAATGATCGACACCGTCGTGAGGACGAACATCGTAAGGGCGCTGATTGCATAGCGCGTACGCAGTTCAGAACGCCAGTCCTTCAGGAATATTGCGAAGACGGAAGAGAGCCACGTATGGGTTGCGGACTTGTCAATGGGCATCGAGATTCACCCTCACTTCCGGAGTTGCCACATCTGATTCATCGTTCGTGGCAACGATAAGAATTCCCTCTCTTCTCTGCCGTTCCATGATTTCTCTCACCATCGCGATCCCTTCGGCATCGAGATTGGTCATCGGCTCGTCCAGGATCAGCACCTTAGGCTTATGCATCAAGGCGAATGCAAATTTTGTCCTTTGCTTCATCCCGGAAGAAAAGGCCCGCAACGGATCGCCCGCGCGCGGGGTCAAGGAGACCATGGTGAGCAAATCTCCCGCACGTTGCGGCTCCGGCGGTCTTCCTCTGAGTGAAAGCGCAAGAGCCAGGTTTTCCTTGGCCGAGAATTCCTCGTAAAGCTGGAGGTAGGGAGAGACGAAGCCGATCTGGTCGTTCCAATGGAGTTCATCAACGTGAGAGCAATTGACAGTCAGATCGAGAGTTCCGGAAGTTGGGCTCAGCAGGCGTGAGAGAATCTTCGCCAGCGTAGATTTTCCTGAGCCGTTTTTGCCGGTAATCAGAAGAGTTTGTCCTTCTTCGACAACGAACGATACATCCCGGAAAATCGTCCTCCGCTGGAACGATTTCATGAGGGATGTGGTGGAGAGCTGGATAGGCATGGTTTGTGCTCACTCATCGGCCCCGAAGGGGCGTCATCTTTTGATCCTTGGGCGGAGCCCAGGGTCTTTCCCCAAGCTCTCCGCTCTGCACCCTGAAAGGGTGCCACGTGCTCACTTTCTTATAAGTGCAAACTTCCCTGAAGTCGACCCCGTTGGCGTTTCGATCGTGAAGAGATACACTCCCGAAGCTGCAACGGTGCTTCTGGACGTCATGCCATTCCACACATACACCGTTCTTCCCCGAACGTTGACAGACGGGAGAGAGGCATCATAAATAAGCTGCAACGAGGAGTCATAGATCTTGAGCAATCCGGGGACGCCCGACTGACCGCCCCGTTTTCCGGCAAGAGACACCGATGACGTGCCGTCGGCAAGAAACGGATTCGGAAATGCTGCACCCTCGGCCGGTACCGACCCGACCGAATTTCCGTTCAAAGACCAGTTTGCCGGATCAGAAACCGTAAGCAAGCCAAAAAGTCCGCCCGCAAGCTGCACAGAGGAACCGTCACCTGCGTTCATCGAGAGATGGAGCGAGTATGGGAATAACCCCGGTTGCGCGCTGAGCGCATTTGCAGTGTTCAGATTGCATACCGTGGCATAGGCAGAGTTCGAGGGCGTCGTCACGTCATAGTACCGGGCTGAAAGCGGACCCAGCGAGCCGCTAAACACCTGATCCGGAAGTGCCGATGTGAGCTCGATCGTGCTGCTCACGATTGTTGGATAGAGTGAGGCCAGCGCATAATACTGACCAGCAATCGCGCGGGTTCCCGTGAAATAATTCCACAATGTCCATCCGGCAAAAGCGTCGCGGAACGAACTTGCGTGCAATTGCAAGGCCCGATCATTGGCCGACAACGGTTCACCCTGTGGTATTGCTTCCCACACCTCCCGCATGATACTATTCCCAAATCGTTGGGTAAGATATGTCCCCCAAATCGAGCGGCTGTACATGATGATGTCGTCGGAGGCAAACGACGTCGACGGATTCTGAAACTGGCTCCATGACGCATTAAGATAATTGAGATAGTCTGGGACTTCAGGGTAGACGACAGTTTCCATCCAGACCGATGAGATCTCGTAGAAGAAGGGTTCGGAAGTCCAGTATCCGTATTGCCCCATTTGAATTGCATGATGGAACTCGTGGGCAATGGTCACCCGTGCGGCAGGGAGACCTCGTTCGGAAATCGGCGTAACGAATATAAAATCATTGTCAATCGTAAGGTAGGAGGTCCATCGGCCTCCATCGGATTTGTTGTCCAATGACGACTCCGGGGTCGTCTCGCCGTATTCAGACCCAAGATCGACGACATAGATGTCGTACTCCGGCCCTCCACCTGCAGTCGAGTCACTTGGAGGGGGAAGATATCCCATTGTCCCCACTTCAACACCAAAGACATGATTCGCGATAGCCAGGACCGAGTCAGCATATTCATCCGAAGATCCTGCAATGGGAAGGTGTGACCCGTCCAGCATTGCAGCGGCGGACCCCCCGGTTGTATCATAATGCACCGTAAAGTGTCCTGCCGTCTTTTGCTTTTGACGCTCATCCCGGGTGAGAAGCTGCTTTATAGAGGATTTTGTCGGACCTTGTGCCGTATTTCTTGCAGTCAAAGCCCGGGTAATCAACGGCAGGCCGCATTTTATCGACTCATGGGTTCCAGTTTGCATTCCGAACGCAGCGGCCAAGGCCGATCGCACATTACCACGATCCGCACCTTCGGACATCGATGAGACGAACGCGATGGGCAGCATCACGATGAGACAGACCAATCGTCGCATTAGGGAGTCCGTTTGCGAAATGGATCGCGAAGAACAGAGACTGAGGAGGTGGAGGTATGGATCAGGACAAGATCGTCGGCGAAGTCACCGACACGCCCGGTGTGCATGGTTTTGTGGTCGTGCCGGACCTGAAGCGAGGATTCTCCNNAGTGCTCCTCGAACCGGATCATGGACAAGAAGATCCTCCCTTCCATCTCCATCAACATCACGATAGAGTATACCGTTGGGCTCCTTAACGTGGATATCGTTGATCCAGACTGGGACACCTGACATCCCCGTGGTGGAATCCACCGAGAATACTCCGATGGCATTGCGGGGCTCTCCGAGAGTCACCAGACCCCTCAGTGTTCCGCTGCTGGAAGAGACAAGGTCGAGCACGCACGGTGTAGTCGAGGAGTCTGCAAACCGTGCAACCGCCGAGAGTTTCCCAACGCTCGCGTCACGCGNNCATTGCCGATTATTCGGCGTGCTGTCATTGCGGCGGCGTGCGACTGCGCAGTTGTTCGTATGGTGCGCTCGATAAACTGGCCATCTCCCAACTCCTGAAACAAGGAAAGGGTCACTTCCCGTTCACTTCTCTCCTTTGCCAAAACCGGAATCTCCAGACGGTCCTCCGGGCCCTGCATGGCGTTCTTGATGATCTCCGGTTGTTCGCGCGTTGGGATCATCCGCCACATCATCGCCCCCGTACTGTCACGGGTGATCACGCTGATCCGATCGATCTCTGGCTGGGAGACAATAAACCCACAGTGACCCTTGTAGTCAATGA
>PMNP01000256.1:4146-7258 GCA_003161755.1 Ignavibacteriota bacterium
GCGACACGACGGTCAGCACTTTCGTTTCAGGGTTGACAGCCACGATACCCGGGTGATGATTGCTGCCGACGTTGCCAATCCACCAGGCGCCATCGATCGGGGCAACTCCATAAAACTGCGGAACACCATAGTCTCTCTTGCCATTCGCCGGAACGAGCATAAGCCCACGGGTCGTTAACGAGGCGACTTCGGCGGCGCCGTCGCTGTTCATGTCTACCAGCGCTATGCCAGAGACCAGCGCCTCAGCAGCGATGGCATGAATGACAGGAAACTCGCCANNGTGCTCCTTGGGGAAGGTGATGGCAATCCGCACAGTGTGTTTCGGAGTCACGGCAGTTATTGCAAGGTCAGCGGGTTCAGCGGGAAGACCTATCGTCATCTGCGCGGAGAATACCATTCGCGTGATGCCGTACGAAACCAGAAGCTTGTTCGAAAGCCAGTCCAACACAAACACATCGGGGATGCCGTCCCCATTGAGATCCGTTACCTGAATGTCACTGACAGAGATTTCCGGAAACAACACCGGGCCGAGGTTGTACTCCCCTTTGCCGGAATTCAGGAGAGTTGCCACCCCGGCGCTCGTTCTTCCGAACAAGAGGATGTCCGGATAACCGTCACCATTGATGTCGGCGATTTTCATCCTCTGACATTTGGGGACCGTGATGGTGNNACGAGCGCGTCCAGACAGTCAGAGTAGGACTCTCAGCATGTTGGATGACATACTGGATATTCCCCATGTTGTCGGCATGGGATATGGCGATCGATTGACAGTTTTCTGGAAGGAGAAGCGTATCGCATGGGAAGAATACTCCGGCAGTGTCCATCGACATGCAATAGACCGCGGGACGGTCGGCAGCAAGAACGGCAATGTCTAGGTTTCTGTGCGGACCAGGGGGAACGATGGCGAGGGCCCTCGGGACGAATCCCAACGTTTGGTAGACGCTCGGTCCCAACATGCTCTTTCGTTGTTGCGGCCAAGCTGCCCCCGTCCACAAGACATGGAGGGTAAACAGGCTCACCGCAAGCTTTCGAGTGGACAACACGTGAGCCACCTATTGCCGGAATCGTCGTTGTTTCAAACGCAGGTTCCTTCGCTCGAGCGCTTCCTCAAACCGGCGCTTCTCATCATCAGTCTGTGGGAGCACTTGCGGGATTTCCACGGGGTGTCCTTCGTCATCGAGGGCAACGAACGTCAGGAAGGCATTGTTTGCGATCCGTGGATTAGCTTCCCCCCGGCGATAGGCTGTGACAACCACGCCAACCTCCATGGAGGTCTTGAACACCCGGTTCACCGATGCAGTCAAGGTGACGACTTCTCCAAGACGGACAGGTTCGCGGAATTTCAGGTCATCGACTGAGGCGGTGACGCAGACGCGCCCCGTGGCGCGCTGCGCCGCAATTGCTGCGACGATATCAATCCAGTGCATGAGCGTGCCGCCGAGGAGATTCCCCAGTTGGTTCGTGTCGTTTGGAAGCACGAGCTGCGTGGTCACCACTTGGGTATCGCGAACAATTCGTCCTGCGGCATAGTCCATTGTCGTCACATCCGCGGAATTGCTGTTGCGGCCGGTGTGCCTTTGGGCGGAGCGCTGTCAACGTTGTGGCCGAGTTCCACTTCCCGGCTGGCAGTCTCTTTCAAGGATTCCATTGTTGTTTTCAAGACGCTGTTGGGATATCTCACGAGAAACCGGTTGATTTCCAATCCCGCCTCGCGATAGTGGTTGCGCGCCATAAGAAGGTTTACTTTCCCTTCAAACGCCTGTGGGGCAAATTCCGTGTCATGATACTTTTCAATGACTTCGTCAAAACTCATCAGGGCGGCACGGTAGTAATCCATCGTGACGTACAGCCGTGCGGTATCGTATTCCTTTTTCGCCAGTCGTTCGGTTAATTCTTTGATCTTGACGTTTGCATCAGACACATGGGGATCTGCGGGATACGTTTCAACGAATGTCTGCATCTCTTCAATGGCCTTCTTCGAGTACTGCTGGTCCAGTGTGGATTTTGGCGACAACATGTAATAGGACAGTCNNGATCTTGTACTGCGCCTCCGCCTGTCTGGGACTCGCGGAGTAGCTTCGTATGAGGACCTGGAATTCAAATGCTGCAAGGAGATATTCACCGCGGCGGTAGCGGCATTCCGCCAGATAGTACTGCGCCTCCGAAGCGACAGAGCTTCCCTGATTCTGAAGGGTAATGACGTTAAACTCATTGATTGCTTCGAGATAATCCTCGTCATCAAAGAGTNNCATCCCGGCAAGACAAACAGCATCAGTGTGACGAGAAGAAGACATCCCGCGCAAACGGTTTTGGCGCTATTCATGTGCATGAAGAGACGAGGCATTGCTAACCCGTTGAATAATGGCGTTATATTCCGGCCCCTGTTCGAGGAAGCGCGGTTGGTAATCCACACTGATCGGAATGCATCGTGCGGAGAATGAGCGGACACCCGAGGCGGTTCGGCTGCAATCAACCTCCAGGGCAAAACTCCTCTGTGTCCATGGCTGAAACGGCTGCTTGAAAACAAAATTTCCCAGGGAAGGAGCAATCACTCCACCCTTCCAGTACTCAATTGCATACGGAACATGCGGGTGNNCCGCACCCGCCTCAATGATTCTTCGGGCCCATGCCAGGAGAGCCGGATCGGGGGCTGACCCATATTCAATCCCTCCATGAACGCTCACGACAAGGACGTCAACTGATTCTCTTGTTGCCTTGATCAACGGAAGCAACTCTGCCGTGGAGGTATCGGCAACCCAGCGGCGCCAGTTGCTTCTCTTGCCATCGTTCATGAGTGCCGAACACGCAAACAGCGCCACGCGCATGCCACGGANNGTAATCCCGCCCCGTCGAAGCGATGCGGCACCCATCGGCGGCCCCGTGAAAATCGTATTTGAACCGGGGTCCTCTGTTCGTCCGTGCTGGTCCGAGAGATTCGATTCCAGGTTTGCGAACACCACATCATATGCAGCCAGAGTGTCCTTCACATACTGCCAGGGGTACATCGTGTCCCCCTTCAACAACTTCTGTCCGAGGCGACGTCCCAGGTTCACGTCTCCTAATGCAAGAAGCCGAAGCGTTTTCACCGTGTCGGTCTTGTTCCTGGCATCGT
>PMNP01000381.1 GCA_003161755.1 Ignavibacteriota bacterium
AATGGGTTCGGATAGTTTTGGTGCAAGGAGAATTCCTGTGGGTTCTGGCCCACACGCGCCACCGCGTTAATTCCCGACGTGGAAGTCACGATGGGACGTATTCTGAGGTTATTTGAGAGTGAAACCCACGAGGACCCATTAGACCGATGTGACCGGCCACCTGCCGCCGCCTGATCAGTAAACAATGCAATAGTGTCAAGAGGATTTGAGAGAGAAAGGACGACGTGGTATGTTCCACCCCCCGACACTTCTGTCCCGGCTCCTACCATTTGGAGATAGTCCATTGTGCCTGGACTAAACATGGATATTGGCGACGAGACAAGGGAGCCAATCCGCGCTCCGGGCAATCCGACGTTGTCACTATAGAGTTCACCTTGAATATTTCCAAGTCCATTCCACGGCCGATAATTCGTGGAGACGATATTGAACAACATCCCGGTGACAGTTCCAGAAAGTGGTGGAGCATTGAATCGCACTGCAGCTTTTTGCGTCCCGTTGAGAAAGAGGTAGTTGCTTGCTGTCGGTTGATCATACGTTACAGTCGTCCGCGTGACGGATCCACCGGCTGAAACTGCCCCGGCCATGCCATTCAGGATATCCAGCTTTCCTTCTCCCCAGACGTAGTTGGGAACGGATCCGGTAAATGCATCTGTTCTCGACGTCCCTACAAGCATAGTTTTGATTTCTGCGGCTGAAAGGTTTGGATTCATCCCTAACAGCAGCGCAACCGCACCAGTGACATGTGGCGAGGCCATGCTTGTCCCCTGGTCGACGAAGTGCTCTTTGTCAGGATAAATCCAAGGATAGAAATTTGTTGTATCCACCGACCTGGAAAGTGGAGCAACAATCCCTTGGCCAGGCGCAACGAGATCCGGCTTCAGACGGCCATCGGCCGTTGGCCCGATGCTGCTGAACGTGGAAATGTCCTCAGTCCGATCGGCGGGGCCAGTGTAAAAGTATTGCGGACCATAGCTCGGCCAAGTCCACTTAGTGACATACGATCCGACTGTAATGGCGCCATTGGACGTCCCAGGCATGGCAACGGATTTGTTGTTGTCTGCTCCAGTAACGGTGACAGACGCCTGACCGACTGCCCGCGAGACAAGCCAGCCATCGTACAGANNGCCATCGTACGATTCAGCAATTCCGTTGGAATTCGTGAGCGTGATGGTCCAGCTTCCATGCGCCGGCGGGTTACTGGAGTTGGCATCATGTACATACAGCGTGATATTCCTATGGCCATTGACTGTCGTACCAGAATTGTCAGAGAGATCAATTGTCCCGTCAGTGGTAGGCGAGGAGATGTTCCCATTTGACCGGCTTACCACAAATCCGCCGGGAGAGTGAACGGATACGTCAATGGGATCGGCGTTTGTGAACCAGATATCAAACAAGAACCTATCGTTTTCCGCTCCTCCTGTGGGAGTATACGTCGGTACAGCAATGGTAATGGTTTGAGTTGAGGAGAAGTCGCCCCCCTGATGGATGAAAGAACCGCCTTCGTTTCCTGCAGAAATACAAACCACCCTGCCGGGGTTTGCTACAAATGCGTCCACAGCCGTCTCATAGGCGCGCGTCCCGTCGTGAGGGCCTTGATGGCCGCCAATGCTCCAATTCAGTACCACGGGCTTCCCTGCACGTTCAGCAACTAACTCCGCATAGGCAAGGCCGTCAATCATATTGGCTTCATTAAAGCTCCCATTGCCTCCTTTGACGACGACAATGTCTGCATCAGGTGCCATTCCTTCAAACTTACCTCCAAAGGTGGAACCGTTACCTGCCGCGGTTCCGGCCACGTGCGTGCCATGCCCATTGNNTCAGGACCGAAATTCAAGCTCCCAGAAGGTGAGTTCTCACCTGAAATATTAGTGAGGGTCTGATCCCAAATCGAAAGAATCCTCGTCTTTGTTGAATCCAATGGATCGCAAAAGTCCCTGTGCCGCCAGTCGATTCCTGTGTCATAAATGAGGACGATCGCCCCATGTCCTCGGTACGGTGTGCCGTTCAGAAAACCGCCATGGAGCAGCGTCGCCCCGGTTTGCGGCACGCTGACGTCGGTTTGGGGATAGTTAACAGACCCGACTTCAACAGTTTGCACTGCATCAAGACTCGCCAGTGTTTCCAACTCTTGAGGACTCACGAGCACTGGGGCCACAGTACCGAGCTCAGAGACGACACGAATCCCGGCGGAACGTAGTGCCGCTGCATTATCCGTCCGAATAATGAGCTCAGCCTTTCCACCTACAAGGGGGACTGCATCAAGGCCGGGTTGCCCGTCAAAAGTTTGCGCATTCTGCCGGACAAGTGCCTGAAGCGCTGGATGAAGCTTCGCTAGTTGTATCGATGTGAGAGAGCCCGCTAAGGCTACATTGATCAGGACAACCATTACCGCGGCGAGAACAGACAAGCGTCGTAACCCAAGGCTCATAGCTTTACCTCAAGAGATATGGAAGAACAAGATACGCAGGGTTTTCGTGGATGACCAACAATGTGTGACTCACTGGATTGTATTCGTTGACCCGCAACTGATGGACCGAACAGTGGCAATCATAGCCACCCGCCGAAGTTCGTCAGCGGTGAGATTTGCCGTGATAACGTCGCCGATGGCGGAATTGACGGTAATGCCTGCATTTCGTACATCATCCACAGATCCACGGATAATGACATTGTACGTCGTGACCCCATCGGCCCTTTGGTGAGTCACGCACGTCTCACTTGTTACGCTTCCGCCGGTGAGCACAGGCAGAAGGTACGGGTCAATCTTCGCCAGTTCAGCCGATGTTAGTTGCCGGGAGGGTGCACAATGTAATGCGCACATTCCCAGTGCCAGAACAACCGGCAGTAAGCGTTTCAGCATTGGTGTTCGAGTCTCCCTATTTTATAAATGCAATTTTGCGGGAAAACTGTTGATGATCGGCGTCAAGTCGGCATATATAGACCCCGGAGGCAAGGCCTTTCGGCACCCATGCGACATGGTGCTCCCCGCCTGGCACCCACCCCTGGAGGAGAGTCACAACTTCACTTCCATCGATCGAATAGATCTTGAGGGAGATTTCCCCCGCATCCCTCAAAAAGAACTGAATTGTTGTTTCAGGATTGAACGAATTTGGATACGACGGAAGCAACGCCGTGCTGCGTGGAACGAGCGTTGAGCCGGGTGTAACCGTTGTGGTTGAAACCGAATCGATCCTGAGGCTCAAATTTGTGGTGGGGGACGTATTCATGGCCACGAGGTATATCGTCTTGTAGCTCGTCCCGTACCCTGGTTCCGAAAATTCCAATCCTGAAGTCACAGAAAGCACCCTGCTTGGGGTGCCAATTTCCACTGCTCGAAGCTTCACTGCAGTGTCTGCCCACGTTGCCACAAAATTAAAATTGTTCTTGCCAACGAATGAAAGATATTGTGCGGCCAACATGCTCACCGTGTAGGTGCCGACCGCGCTTGTGTTCACCGGGTTCGTCACCACGATGCTTGACGTCAGGGTACCGGCGCAACTGTCCGTCGCGGTCGCGCCCGCGTCCGTGTAGGCCGCCTTGCACTCGACCGTCACCGTTGCCGAACCGCTGCGGGTAATGACCGGCACGGTCGTATCCACGACATTGACCGTCCGCGTGACTTCCACGGCGTT
>PMNP01000272.1 GCA_003161755.1 Ignavibacteriota bacterium
TTGGCAGAATCCGGGAGAAAATCGGAGGGCTGCCAGCTTTCCTCCACCGGTTTGAGGAGCGATTCAATATGTTCGCCAACAAATCCCTCAATGCTCTTTATCACTTCAATTCTTGAAACCATCCTGTTTCTCCATAGGCATACAATACCATTACAATGAACGCCAGAGAGGATGGGGCGGTTCGATTCCATCGAGGAAATCTTGGTGTGTGCCTTGCGGTGACTCTTGGTTCGATAGAAATTGCTGATCTCTCTTCAGCAAACTCTTGCACTTTATGTGATGAAAATGCACAATATTGAGACGCTGTTCATAATTGAGCGATGCAATCACGTAAATGGAGGTAATTTCATGCAGATCCTCGAAATGCAGTCTGCAAACACCGGTACGGCGATCAAAGCATTCTTCAAGTTGGAGACCGCCGAGGGGATAATTATCGATGGGTTCAAGGTTGTGGAAAGGAAGAACGGTACATTTGTCGGCGTGCCGAGCAAGAAGGTTGGTGAGAAGTATATGGACACTATAACGATTCCGAGACCACTGAAGGAATCGCTCCTGAAAATGGCGCTCGAGAAGTTCTCGTCACTGGGTTCTGCAAGCCCTGCTGAACCATCATATGGTGACCGGCCAATGCCTGCCGAAAGTGATGAGCCGCTGCCGTTCTAGGTGTTGGTTCTTCGATGGCTTCAGCAAGTGCGGCCATGGTTCATTCGCTCTTTACTTACCAAAGGAAAACAATGCGTAAGCTCGGGAGAAATGGTCCATCGGTTTGGGACCTGGGACTTGGGTGCATGGGGATGTCGGACATGTATGGCCCGACGGACGAAGCGGAGAGCATTGCGACCATTCATGCAGCCATTGATGCAGGCGTGACCTTGCTCGATACCGGCGATTATTACGGTATGGGGCACAATGAGATGTTGATCCGCAGGGCGCTTGAGGGAAGAAAGAGGGAGCAAGTCGTCCTAAGCGTGAAGTTTGGGTCGATGCGTGATCCCAANNTGCTCTCGCGTACACGTTGCGCAGGCTTGGCACCGGGTACGTCGACATCTATCGTCTCGGTCGAGTTGATCCTGCCGTGCCCGTTGAAGAGACCGTGGGCGCAATTGCGGATATGATCACCGCCGGATATGTCAGGCATGTCGGTCTCTCCGAAGCTGGTGCAGAGACGATTCGTCGCGCACAACGGGTGCACCCAATCGCTGATTTGCAGATTGAGTATTCGCTCATGTCCCGCGGGATTGAATCGGAAATCCTCCCGACTTGCCGCGAATTGGGCGTGGGCATTTCTGCGTACGGTGTTCTTGTCAGAGGCTTGATGAGCGGCCACTNNCGAATGGGCGAACGGTTGCGCAAGGTGATATCAGATCTTTTGGCCCACGGTTTACAGGTGAGAATCTCGCGAAGAACCTGCGGCTTGTGGAAGAACTTCGCAACGTGGCAGAAGCGCTGAATGCGACCGTAGCGCAGGTGGCAATTGCATGGGTCCTTTCACGCGGGGACGACATTGTGCCGCTTGTGGGAGCACGCCGCCGGGACAGCTTCACAGAAGCGATGGGCGCATTGAATCTTCATCTGACTCCCGATGATGTGGCTCGGATCGAACGTGCCGTTCCGGCTGGCTCTGTTGCCGGAGAGCGATATGCGGCGGCGCTCATGGCGGGGCTTGACAGTGAACGAAAGTCAGGCGTCCGGCAATAGTGATGGACACAAAGAACCATGAAACTGAAGCAGTTCTCTGATCTTCAACAGGCGTTACCCGATTCATCCCCGCCTGCACCGAGCAACATCACCGGGTCGCACGACGGGAGAGGTGCGGTGGTAAGGATCTTCCTTGAAACGAAGGGCCGAAAAGGAAAATCCGTCACCGTCGTGTCAGGGATGCATCACAATCCTGCAATGAAGCACGAACTTGCGAAAATGCTCAAAGAGCATTGTGGAGCAGGGGGAACGGTAAAGGAGAATACGATTGAGATTCAGGGAGACCAGCGCGTCCGAGGAAGGGCTTTTTTGGAGAAATTGAATTATGTTGTNNACTTCAATGAAACCACACGCAGGTACGTTTGCACCATCTGTGCCTCGCCGCTTGATGCGCAAGTGCTGATTGAAAAGAAGAAACGCGGGATTCAGTAGAATTGGCAACAGGAAAACACAGACGAAATTCTCTTCGCCTAAAGGGGCATGATTATTCGGATCCTGGTGAGTACTTTGTCACTGTTTGTACAAAATACATGCGATGCATTTTGGGCACCATTGCTGGTGGGGTGATGAACCTATCCGAAACCGGGAGGGTCGTCGACAGGTGTTGGCGGGAGATTCCCGAGCATTTCAAGAATACCCGTGTAGATGTGTTCCAGATGATGCCGAATCATTTGCATGGTATAGTCGAGATTCTGGAATCCCCAGTAAGGGTGCAGCATGCTGCGCCCTTACAAGATCGGGTTGAGTATCGTCACTCCCAGCCCCTTCCGGGTGCTCTCAACACAATAGTTCGCTCGTTCAAATCTGCGGCCACAAAACAAATTCATGAAATGAATCTCACGCACGGCCCCCTCTGGCACCGCAATTTCCATGATCATATTATCCGCGACGAAGTTGACCGATTCTTCGTAGAGCGGTACATCGACCTAAACCCGATTCTCTGGGATTTGGATGCAAACAACAAAAATGGGAGAAAGGTATCTGTAGAAACGCTGGGATCGATGTTGAGAGAAGACCATCGACTTCAGGAAGAGGCAGTGGGCCGATTGAAGAAATACGAAATCGAGTACCGTCATTGGTTCGCGAATGTTGAGCAAGAACAGACCAAGCTTGTGAGCAAGACGTGACGAGATCATCGAGAGGTATGAATAGGAGTCTGATTGTGACACAGGAGGCTTCTTGAAACAAGCAGTCACCGTATTCCTTGGCGGCGGTATCGGCGCTGCGTGCCGCTACTGGCTCCAGGGAGGAGTGTATCGGTTCGTGGGAGCAGATTTTCCCTACGGCACATTGTGTGTGAATGTCCTGGGATGCCTTGTGATTGGTTTCCTGATGACCTTCTTCGAGGAGCGATTCGTGGCACAGCCGACCCTGCGGCTCTTCCTGACTATCGGCGTACTAGGGGGGTTCACCACATTTTCATCATTTAGTTATGAGACTTTTTCTCTTTTGCGCGAAGGGAGCTATTTCAACGGAAGTGCGAATGTTGTTCTTTCCGTGTTCACCTGCCTTGGTGCAACCTGGTTCGGAACCATCATCGGTAAAATTCTGTAACTACGGCGAGGATACCTATGAAGCTCGAAGGGGAAGGCAAACTCTTGCGGATATTCATCGGAGAGTCGGATAAGCTGGGCCACAAGGTNNGCCCGTGAGATGGGAATGGCCGGCGCAACGGTGTTGCGCGGGATTGAGAGCTTCGGGGCGAATAGCCGAATGCATACGGCAAAAATCCTTCGTCTTTCTGAGGACCTTCCGCTCGTCGTGGAAATCGTCGACACCGAGGAGAAGATCAATAAGTTCATTGTGGTTGCGGGCGACCTTATGGAGCAGGCAGGCTGCGGTGGAATGATCACCGAGGAGCGCGCGCACGTCATTCACTACAGTCACGGCAAGTAGCACCAGCATATGGCTGAGAGCTGTCGTTTCTGAAACAGCCCGAACTATCGACAATCCTCAACATCCTCACACCTTTGCCAACAATGAAGGCAGTCAAATGAATGGTTCATTGACTAAATCGTACCTTGCGGCTTTTCTTTTTGTCATCGCGTTCGTGCCGCCGGATACGATGCTCTCGGCCGAGAATGGACTGGCTAGAACGCCGCCGATGGGTTGGAACAGNNACCTCCCCAGCGGGATGAAAGCCCTTGCGGATTACGTCCATGCACGTGGACTGAAACTGGGTATCTATGAGGATCGCGGGAGCGCAACCTGTTCAGGCTATCCGGGCAGTTATGGACATGAGGTAACAGATGCAAATACCTTCGCTTCCTGGGGTGTGGACTATTTGAAGTATGACAACTGCAGCGCCGTCGGCGATTTGCAAACGGACTACACGGCCATGGCCCATGCACTCGATAGCTGCGGCAGATCAATTGTGTATAGCATTTGCTGCTGGAGCTATCCCGGACCGTGGGCGATAAGCATTGGAAATCTCTGGCGCACCACCACTGACATAACCGACAATTGGTCCAGCGTGATCGATCTGATGAACACGAATGCCGGTCTTGGGGCAAACGCTGGCCCGGGTCATTGGAACGATCCGGATATGCTGGAAGTGGGCAATGGCGGGATGAGCACAACGGAGTACCAGGCACATTTTAGCATGTGGGCGATGATGGCGGCTCCCCTTATTGCGGGGAATGACGTTCGTTCCATGGCGTCCGCGACCAAATCAATCCTGATGAATGCCGAGGTCATTGCCGTTGATCAGGATTCGCTTGGCATTCAGGGAACACGGGTACGCGTGAGCGGTGAACAAGAAGTGTGGAGCAAGCCTCTCAAAGATGGCAGCCGGGCTGTAGCCTTGCTGAACCGCAGCTCCTCTTCGGCGCTGGTCTCCTTTACCTGGAATGAAATCGGATTGTTGCAGGATAGTGCCCAGGTTCGAGACCTATGGGCACATGTCAGCAAAGGTGTGTTTTCCAAGTCTGTTGTTTCTGCAGTTCCCGCCCATGGCGTGACTATGCTGAAGATTGTGCCGACAACCATTGATGCCACATTTCTGAGCGACATGAACTGGACGTCGGCAACGACGGACTCGGGATCAGTGAGGCGT
>PMNP01000301.1 GCA_003161755.1 Ignavibacteriota bacterium
GTGCGAGAACCGAATCAAACGAGAGCGGGATCTTGAGATCATGGAGACGCATTACGATGAGCTCCGCCCGCTTCCGCCGTTCCGCCCGAAACACCTTGAGATAGTCCTGGAGAGTGTTGTTCCGGTGGTCGAAGAAATAACCGAGGAGATGAATATCCTGAGCATCAACAGTGGTGCTCAGTTCGACCCCGGCAATTACCTCGATCCCCATCAGTGCGGCCTCGGGAATCGCTTCGTCGAGGGCGCCCGTGTTATCGTGATCGGTAATGCTGATGATCGTCAATCTCGCACGATGGGCCTGCACCAGCAAATTGTGCGGCGTAAGAACGCCATCGGAGTATGCGGTGTGGAGATGGAGATCGGCTTTGCCGTGCATGCGACGCGGGTTGGCACCTCGAAAAGAACGGAGACTCGCTTCTCTCAAAGATAGCGCGTCTTGAATTTCTCGTATTCGTTAATAATCAGCTTGCCGCGCTCAATCTCCAGATGGCCTTCCCGAATGAACGCGTGAATCATGCGCGAAATCGTTTCTCTGGACGTTCCTGCCATGTTTGCCAAATCCTGCTGCAACGGGAGTTCGTCGATTTCAACCCGTCCCTTCCGTATCCTTCCGATGTCGTCCGCCAACTGGAGCACAACGTTGGCAACCCGGCCCGCAGCATCCTTCAAGGAGAGACTCTTAATCTGGGCGTCTGCCTTGCGGAGACGCATCGTCAACTCCTTCAGGAGAGCGATTGCCACCGACGGAAAATCGTGCAGGAGCTTGAGAAAATCCCTGCGATGGATCATGAACAACTCTGATTTCGTGATGGCCACAACGCTTGCAGATCGCGCAAGCCCATCCAGAATGGCCATCTCTCCAAAGAAATCGCTTTCCCCGAGAATTGAGAGTATTACCTCTCGCCCATCGTCATCCATCCGGACAATCTTCACTTTGCCCGAAATAATAACGAAGAGAGCTGCCCCGGCTTCCTCCTCAAGAAGGATGATGCTTCNNGCGACCCGAGCTATGGTCTCAAGGTCCACACTTTCCAAATCACTGAGGATTGGGACGTTCTTAAGGAACTCCACATCCTCTTTCACCGTCGAGGTGACATTGACGTCGGTCATATCGGGGGAGTCGTCGTCGTCGAGAAGCGAGAATAGTATTTGAAGAATATAGGCGGATGATAATACAAAGTCAATGGTTTTCCGCCATTCCTCAAAAATGACCACTCTACTCGGAAAAAAGCAGAAACAAGAACAAACCGAGGCACAACTGTGAGGTCACTAGGAACCCCGCGGAAATGCTGTCGCACTGTCGTAATTTTGGCTCCAGCGTGGGATTTCCCGTGAGGGCCGCCATTGACTGCGCATTGTCGGCTTTAATCTTGAAATATGCCGCAGCGGCTCCGGTGAGTATGCCGCTCCCCACGGTAATATAAAGAGGAAGGCGCGTTCGGGATTTCACGGATTCTCCCGATCCGGGCAGTACATTCCCGATTTTGCCCGAAACCCCCCTTTTCAACGAGACCGTGACTGGCTGGTAAGGGGAGCCAGGCAGCGTAAGAGAGGTGTCTCTGTACCCCGACAATTCAAGATGCGCTTCCCGACGAGTGTTTGAACAGGAGACATGCACCATTGCGGGTGTTGTTCCCAGGGAATCATGACCCACACGAATGGTTGCACCTGCTGGAACTGACGACACAAGCACTGCAGCGTCAAACGAAAAGCGCAGTGTTGTGCGGTCTCCCGGCATGAGGGAAATTGTATCGACGATTTGTCTGTTGTACCAATCCTCTGGTCCTCCTGCGTTAATTCGTATGATGTGACTCCCTTTCGGGATATTGGCAAGGGTGAGTGGGGCTAGTCCTACATAAAGGGAATCGACAAATACAGAGGCTCCTTGACTGGCGCAAAGAACAGTCAAGGAAGAAGTTTCTGAAGTGTCGGACGTGTCCGAGCCCCCTTTCACCATCCCCGGGACGACGAGCAGCATCATCAATACCATCGATTCGAGTCGTCTCACCGAGGAGCCTCCTTGTACGCCATGAGTTCACGCTCATCGGTCGCAACGAATATGCGGCCGTACCCGATCGCAGGTGCCGTTTTGATCCGACCGTTCACTGTCTCGTTCCAGACGATGTGACCACCGGAACGCTCGAGCACGATAATTTGTCTATCAAGAGTCCCAAGGTAAATTCCTTGCCCGGAAACCGCAGCTGCGGAATTGACCGGCCCTCCGACGTTTGTTCGCCATGCGATTGATCCGTTCGCGACACATATGGCATACACTGTCCCGGCAAGTGTGCCCACAACAATGGTGTCACCTATAACTGCCGGTGCTGCATACACAGGGCCGTCTACGGCCACAGTCCAAAGACGCACTCCATTCTGACTATCGAATGCAGTAACCGAGTTAGCTGTGGTTCCAACAGCAACGAATCTGTTGTGCACGACAAGTCCTCCGACGATCGGTCCTCCGGCGTCGGCACGCCAGTGAAGAGCGCCGGTCATGGGTGAGAAGGCGTAGACGGTTCCGTCATTCCCACCAAAAACAATGAGACTGTCCGTTGAGGCTGGATTGGCGCGAAACCCGATCCCGTTCCTTTTCACAGTCGTGTTGTATTTCCAAATCAATGTTCCGTCGCTGTCATTGACGCACAATAATGTTCCATCGAGCGTCCCATAGTAGAGCCTGCCATGTTGCGCCAATGGCGACATTTCTACAGCACCATCATTGCGCTTCCATTGAAAAGACCCGATCTCTGTATTGTAGGCCGCAATCGACTGGTCAGTGCCGGTAAGTGGAATGGCGAGTCCATGACGAATCACCGCGGGAGATCCGGCAATCGCGTCGCCCAGCCTCATGCTGGCGATTCGTGATCCGGTGTTTTGGGCAACAACCAGAAGTTCCCCTCTGAGGGTGCCGACCACGATCGTGCTGTCGACAAGAATCGGTGAGCCGCTTCCGACTCCAGCAGATATATCGATCAACCAGTCTCTTACAAGAGGAGGGGAAATTGCGTCAGAGGATGTGCAGGTGCGAGCGTTGTCATGCCCCGAGGTGGGCCAGTCCCCTGGATTCGCCAGCAGCGTTCCACTCAGCCGAAAACTTCCACATCTGAGCGAGATCAATGCAGCAAACAACAGAAGAGTGGGGCTCAAGGTACGTGCGAGCTTCACACCTGTGCCATAGCCATCGGTGGTGGTCCTGTGCATCTTCATTGTCCGAGCTACAGGTTTTGCATTTGACTTCAAAAATCCCAGCCAAAAAAGAATTGCTGGAACCAATCCGACTGGAAATGATGAAAATTGTCTTCGATGCGTTTTCCAACGTCGTAGCGGAGCACTACGACGTTGCCCAGGTTGAACCTCAATCCGCCTCCGACGCTTCCAAGTGTCTCCGAATAGTCGGTATCCCAGGCATTGCCTGCGTCAAAAAACAATGCCCCCATGAAACCGAAGAAACTTGCCCCGCCAAAGGGAAACTGCACTCTAAACTGGTCGATAAACGGGAAGCGCAGTTCGTTACTGACAAGCCAGAGTTTTTCTCCTTTAATGCTCCAGCGGGGGTAGCCTCTCAGGTCCCAGCTTCCCCCCATGACAAACCTTCGCGACTCCTTGCCGTCATTGTAGAAAACCCAGAAGCGGGAGGCCAGAGCGCTGCGTGTTGAAAGTCGGAGGTAATGCCGGTAATCCAAAATGATGGAGTAGTAATCCACGTTGGAGTATTGGATGTCCGATGTGTAGGCAAGCGTTATAGCGAACCGGCTGCCATCCAGCGGTCCGGTTGGCCCCCACAGGGAATTATCCTGAATGAACGAAACAGAGTTGGAGAGGAGGAGAGCGTTACGCGGTGCGACCGCGCCGTCAGTCTCTTTGGTTGAGTTGCTGAGACTCACGGTTGTCTCTACCCGCCTGAACATATCCAGAGGGTAGCTCAACGTAAAAAATCCCCCAAACACCCGCTCGTAATAGAATTCTTCGACCTGTGTAATGTCGTATCGTGGCCCTGCAAAGCGATAGACACCGTAGGCATAATTCGCTCGTTGGCTGAGAGATACACGGGATACTGCAATGTTGAAGCTTGAAAGGAGCTCAGATCTGGTCTCTGCGGTATTATAAAGGAGGAAATCGTATTGCTCGTTCCCCAGGAGATCGCTGAGGGCAACGACTGCGCCGCCGGTTGTTCCAAACACCGGGTTTGTGGAGATGGTGCTTTGCGCAACGTCGACGCTGTAATCTCCCTGGTACTTGAGTCTTTGCAGTTCGGAGGTTCCCTCGATGGTACGAGGCTGCCACGGCTTGTCTTTCAATCGCAGGTCGGCAGTACGGATGATCGTGGAGGTGTCAAACACTGCCTCCACGTTCGTGATTGCACGCAGTTCGAACCGGAGATTTTCAAAGGATGAGAAGATGAGGTCCCCCGAAGAAGTCCACGCTGGGTCGAATGCCGATGTAGTAAACCGGGTGATTTGCCTGGCGCTGCGGGTTGGACCCGCTGAGGAATCACGTATCGAAGTCATCCATATATTCTGCACACCGTCGGCGTTGGAAGTAAACGCAAGGAACCGGCCATNNCATGCTTTCCGGTCCATAGGTAAGATATGTGATCGTCCCGTTTGCAATCGAGTACAAAAACAGGTTCTTGACGCCCCGAGTGCCGTACGGGGTCCGGTCCGAACAAAAGGCAATCGAAGCTCCGTCCGGCGACCAGGCAGGATCCCGGTCATCATATAGATCATTGGTCAGCCGCGCAACCTCTCCCGCTTCGGTGTCGAGCAGATAGAGATCCGAGTTGCCACTCTTGTCGATTGCTGAAAACACAAGCCGCCTACTGTCGGGGGCCCACGAAACCGATCCCANNATCGCGGACAACTGTGGCAGAATGAACATTATACAAGTGGAGGGCATCGGTTTCTCCGCTCTTGGTCACGAATGCGAGTTGACCTTTTCGTGAGATGTCGAATCTTCCGCCGAGAGGATGGAATTCCTCGAACTCATCCGACTTTTCACCTTCCAGGATTTCCTTGCCGGGATCAAGCCGATACGTGCTATCAAGGCTGCGACGGTAGATGCCTGTATACCCTGTGCGGTCTGCGATGAAATACAGATCGCGCACGGTGTCGATCTCGAACACCACGGGTTTCGTGTTGAATCCATCCTTGACCAGAGTTCTTGATGATCGGCTCGAAGCGTCATGGGAGGCGAGAAGCGGGTAATAGCGCTTCTTCAGCGCGTACAACCACTCCTCGTCGAATTCACGATACCCCTTTCCAATGGTCATCGTGAAGAGCGTGTTGAAGGAATTATCCTTCCAGAAATTTTCCATAAGAAGGAGAATGGATCCCTCCCCGTAGTTCTCGGAAAGGAATTGCAGGGCGTTCTGACCTTCCTTGTACATGAGGAATGTGCCGTAAATCCGATCCATATCCTCCAGCCCCACGATGGTGTTATTGAGGACCATGTCGCGGATGACCATTTCTGCCTGGTCATCCCATGTTGTTGACCAATATTCTGCCAGGCCCTCGACAAACCAGAGGGGAGGAGTGCGATCAGTGGTCTTTCGGTGATCACTGAGGACCTTGTTCAGTTTGCTTTGCATAAAGACATGCACAAGCTCGTGACGAATCACGTGGCTGAACTGGGCGGTGGATCCATCGGAGGGAATGACGACTCTTCCCTTGAGGAATTCAAAAAAACCTCCCACTCCTTCCGGAATGAATCCGGCTGTGGTATTTGTTTGCTGAAAGTGGAGATGGGAACTGTAGAAGATCAGGGGAATTCGTGTTGTGAGGGAGTGGTTGAATTTCTGTTCAAGGATGTGATAGCTTTCCTCGGCGAGGAACGCGCCGCGTTCGGCCAGGTCTTTCATCTCGGGATAGTAATAGATGTCGAAGTGCTCGGTCTTTAGCACGGTCCACGCAAAGTCGGTGTATTGGACTTTATTGCGTCCGAAGGAGAAAAACTGAGCCTGAGCTGAGGCAGGGAGGATGAGACCCAGAAGTACTGCGGAAGCGATATGCCGTTTCATCGGGATTCGAAAGCCGAAGATAGTTTCGTTGGCGACACCACTCGCAACGCCAAAATACTAACCCTGCCGGTCAGTTGCAAAATGTTGATGGAGCCCATGGTGGCTCTCTTATGAATCAAGGACGCGGGATGATTGGAGGTTCCCGTTGGTCGGTGATATGCATGCTTATATCACCAAACACACTAATGAGGAAGGGAAAATTGTACGAAGTCATACACCTTGCGATCCCGTCATAAACGGACAGGGTTCTTCACATTTCATCGTGCGCAGGAGAGATCAATAATCCTCACAAATAGCAGATATTACGTCACTTTCCACGGGAGCAATTTCCTCTTTTTCACTGTTCTCGTATATGCAGGGCTTCCAGCCTATACAGTTGGCTCTGCACCATCCGTAAAGGTTCGACCGAATCATCTCTGGCAGGCTTCAAGCAGCAAGAAAGCAACAAGTCCGGATTATGCCGTAAGCCGGCACGGACAACAGATTCGGCCCGCCTCCTAGTAGTGTTTCTCGTTGACCCGCTCTTTGCAATTGCATTAAAGTGTTACCCTCACGCATTTCTCCGCCTCAGGCAAAGGCGAGATGATGCGCGCGTATGCCTCATTTTTGGGACCGAAAGGATCCCATCATTTCCTCAGACAAATCCTGTAAACAAATCAATGGTTCTCACTCCCCATTTAATCTAAAGGAACCATCTCATGAACTCTTCGCTACGTTATTGTCTCACCCGCTTGGCACTTGTTGCCATTTCCATGACTCTCTTCGCCACATATGCGTTTTCCACCAAATACTATGTTAATGCTTCCAGTGGTAAAGACTCGTCGTACGACGGCAAATCAGAATCCACTGCGTGGAAGACATTCAAGAATATCACCTCATCCAACATCTTTTCTGGAGACACCATCGTTTTATTTCGTGGCTGCACATGGTATGAACAACTTCCCGTGCCAGCAAGCAATCTGACCTTCGACTATTACGGCACCACTGGGGTAAGACCGATTGTCGATGCAGGAGACAGCCTGAGGGGCCTCGCCTGGAGTCGTGGACAGGATAGCATTTGGACCGCTCCACTTGATACGACTCAATTTCCGGGAAGAGTCTGGCTTCAAGGGATTGAATTAGGAATTGCCGGTGACCGAGGCCACGCTGCCTCAGGCCCTAATAGTCAATACCGATGGAACTATAACGGAACAAATATTCAGATTTATTCATCATCAAATCCTGGGACAATTGGTGTTGCCAATGTTCTGCTCCCTAATGGGGACTTCCGACACGCAGTGTATTTTGAAAACCAAAGTAATATCACCTTTCGCAATATTGATTTTAGGCGTGGAGATGTCTGCATTGAGATTCACAACGGGCAAAACATCTATTTTGAGAACTGTGCTGTCGGCTTGGGCACTTCACGCATGGGAATCTTTCTTGCCGATGGCTCAGACAACGGGCATATCTTTGGGTGTCAGTTGGATAGATTGGACACCTTTTACCACTTGTTCCAATATGCTGGAAATTATAATGGGGGAAATTCTTGCGATTGCGTTACCATGCAATGGGCTTCAGGTTGGGACATCCATAATAATGTCATTGCTGATCCCGGGCATTCGGGCGTTTGCCTAAGCGCCCCTGCTGGGAAATACGTTCAGAACAACAAGATTCATGACAATGAATTCTTCATGCGTTCAGGCGACTACGGACGGGCCTTTGATGTTCAGGCTGCGCAGCCCGGCCATGCGACGGGAAATCTCTTCTACAACAATTACATCCATAACATGACTGTTTTCTCACAGATCGGCGGTAGCAATAATGCGTTCTACTACAACGTTTGGGATACGACACGGGTGTCTTCGCAGGATTCCATAGATAGGACAAAGCAACGTGCGGGCTGTGTCCTTTTCTGGGCAGATACGTTGAGCTATGGTTCGACTAACAACCGCGTCTGCAACAACGTCTTTATGAATTCCCAAGGGCCTGCGGTGACCGTCAACTGCTCGACAGGAGGTTCGATTCAGGGGAACAACCTCATCGCGAACAATCTTTTCTACAATAACGGTTTGTTGTATGATCAAAAAGTACACTTTCACTTTATTCAGCTCTGGACGTATGGCGGATCCAACAACGCGGACACTATCGAGAACAATCTCTTCTATCAGTCCAATGATACGTTGAATCAGATCGATTACCTTTATCAAGTGATGACAGTCGATACGTTGAATGTAAAATCAGG
>PMNP01000406.1:0-2933 GCA_003161755.1 Ignavibacteriota bacterium
TGGAGCATTCAGGTCCGCCACCATGAGCGGAAGAGATGCTATCAGCAAAGCCCGTGTAATGAAATTGCGAAAGAGCATGACACTCTCCTTTTAGACTATTGTTCTAGAACATGACCTCGAAACCAACCTTGATGGAGCGGGGGTCGGTGAATGAGCTCGGGTCGTTAATCCAGTCGTAAATCGTACTGAAGTTGCTTGTGTACTTTGCAATATCTGTTGGAAGAAGAATCTGCTGGTTTGCTCTTCCTGTCGTATTATTGACCGCCACCTCGTTAAGTGCATCGAATACATTATAGACGAGGAGCGTGAGCCGTGTCCTGGCCGGTCCAAATGTCCAGAGGTTCACATAGGCGTTGAGATCGACTGAGAAGAGTGAGGGTCGCGTCGCATCGTTTGGCTGCGGAGTCACGACTGCCTGTGCACTGGTGGCAAGAGGAACCCACCCGTACGGCGTGCCGCTGTCGAAATGACCCGTGATGGAACCTCCATAGTCCTTATAGGAGTAGGCGAGCGATGCATTCAGCGTGTGCCGCTGATCCCAGTCCATGGGGATAAGCACGTTTACTGGATCGAGTTTACCTCCCTCGCGAGTAAAGCTATACGTCGGACTATTGGCATTGCCGCGAGTATATTGAAGGGTGTAATTGATGGAAGCGGAAAAGTCGCCGGCGGCGTAGTCATACTTGAGCTCAACCCCCTGCGCGTTTCCATAATCCTTGTTGCTGTACAGTCCGTAGTGGATCGCATTGAAGGTCTCTACGGTCACTGCACTGAGCAGGTCGTAGATGTCTCGATAGAAGACGGCGACTTCGCAGCTCATATTCGGATTAAGTTGCTGCCACAGACCCGCTTCATATTGAATTGTCTTCTGCGGTTTCACAAGCGGATTGCCCATGACCGTCTGGTAATCACCCTGTACCGAGTGCCAATGATCCGTGTACAGTGCATAGAGCGGCGGCATCTGGAAGAAATGTCCGTAAGAGAATCGAAGAAGTGCCGTCTCGGCCAACTTGTATGAGATCCCGAACCGGGGACTGATTTGACTCTTGGCCGGAGCCCTGAGGAACTGGCTCATCCTCTCCGGGTTGTCCGGATACGTCAATGCATTCGAGGGGTTTCGTGGTTCGGACGGATATGTGGCGTTCGGGACGAAGCAGTCATAGCGCAGACCGGCGTTGATGACCATGTAGTCGAACTCCATCTTATCCTGCACGTAAGCTGAGTATTCAGCCGGCTTTACTGTGTAGATATCCGCACCCGAAGTTGGCGCGGTGGNNCTGAACGGTCGTATTGAAACGGTGAATGCCGTGCTTTGTGTAGTCGAACCCGGACTTGAACGTATGATTCTTGGTAGCCTGCCAGGTTCCGTCAATCTTCAGGTTGTAGTCTTCGATCCAATTTTGGCTCCATGTTTTATCTTGACCTCCCGTGGAAAAGCCCGGGTTGTACGATGTCTGGGCGGCATACTGATCAGACACATAGGCATAGACCGGCAGCCCGACACTGNNTTAACAGATAATAGGCACTCCAGTTCTTGATGTAGCTTGCCGAGGCTTCGTAAAACAGGTTACTCGAAAGAGTATGGTTCAATTTGGCCGAGAGGAGCTGGGAGTTTGAATAGCTCGTCGGTACAGCGTCGGGATTGAACTCGTAAAAATGATTGTAGCTCTTCCCTTTGTAGTAATTGTACGAATAGTCGACCGAAGCACGAATCTCCTGAAGGGGATTCAAGGAGAGCTTTCCGTACACTGTGGCCGTCTTGTTGTATTCCATCGGGACTACTGTATTATCCCCTGTGTGATCCGAATGCCACGAGGAGGGGTCGNNTTGTTCGGCTCGAAGCGCCGGATGCCATTGCGCGCGCCAACATTGTCCTGATAGCGGCCGTTCACCAGGAACGTGAGCTCATCTTTCAGTACCGGCCCCTCAAGATAAAGCCTGTAGTCTTTACTCCGGGGCACATCCCGCAGAGTTCGCACATTCAGGTTGGTGAAGTTATACGAATGGGGCGTCTCAAACGTGCTTGCGCTGACGGAGCCTGAGCCCTTGAATTCATTCCCCCCATCCTTCGTGATGTTGTTCACCACACCGCTCATCGCGTTGCCATACTCGGCGTTGAATGTTCCGGTAATGACCTCGACCTCCGCTATGGCGTCATTTTCCACCGAAACCGTCCGGCCAAGATTGTATGCCTCCTGCACCTTCACGCCATTGAGGAGGTACGCCACTTCATCCGAACGACCTCCGCGGAAATGGCCGCGCACAACACCTGCCTGCAGCGCAACCACCTGGTCAATGTTCTCAACAGGCAAAGCCTTGATTTGATCAGAGGTCACGTTCCGGATCGAGCTTGTTTGGTCCTTCTTTTGCTCGATGATGGGAGCGGTGACAACGATTTCCTGCCCTTCGATGACCCGTTCCGACAATTTGAAGTCCGCCTCTGTCGTTCTGTTGACGGATACGACAAGAGATTGCAGGATGACAGGTTCATAACCGATTAATGTGGCACGCACACGGTACGTGCCCGGCGGTATATTGAGGATGTAATACTCGCCGGCGACGTCAGTCACAGCGCCGAGATTCGTCCCCATGATGACAACGTTTACGGCGATCAAGGGTTCACCTGATTTCNNGTCGACGATTTTGCCGGAAATCTTACCAGTCGTCTGGGCGAGTCCCTGTGTCGCAAGCGCGGCAAGGAGAACCACCAAGAGGGACCACCATCGCGTCTTCGATCCCCATGGATATCGATTTACTGTTGGCATAGGAGCCTTCTCCGAATGCGTATTCTCAGAATCTTCTGAGCAAGCGAACCTCAGGCTCCGCCGGACGCAGACCCAAAGGCTCTTGTGAATTAATCCCCTCCCCTCGATGCATGTTTGGTTTTGCATATTCGTTGTCTCTCTGTTTCATGTGTTACTATTTCATCAACA
>PMNP01000406.1:2958-3653 GCA_003161755.1 Ignavibacteriota bacterium
TGAACGGATTCGGATAGTTCTGAGTCAGCGAGTACCCGAGAGGCGGTGTGTGTTTGGCGGCGACAGCAGTGAGGTTATTGCTGAACAGTTGCACGTTATCTGCACCAAGCCACGATTCGCCGTCTGGACTGATATTGTCAATCGAGATTCCCAGAACATGGCCGACACAGGCCGGATGGTCGGCTGCGTGGATAGTGACCGATTGATTCACCATCGAGGCCCCCAACACGAATTGCCCCACAACAAGGGGGACTTTCGCGTGTGCATCGTCCAGATAGAACATCGCCAGTTCGCCAAGTGTGGCTCCCCACGTCAAACAAATATCCGCCGTCAACGTGATCTCGTCGTCGGCAAGGAGTACATGATTGGTGATTTGATACACTGACGAGTCGGTTCCCTTGAGAAATGCCGTCCATGTTCCATCAGTGGCGTTCCCAAACTGTTCGACGCCGCTATCGTACACTGGTGCATCGCTGGTCCACCCTGGGATATCATAAACGAGTCCGGTCCAACCCGGATCAGCGCACACTCCATCCCAACCTTTGATCTTCTCCAATCCTGGCAGCTCGAAGCTCGGATTGTCTATCGGGATGTTCGTTGTGTGGATGGGTGGTGGTAAGATGTTGCCGTGAAGCAGAGGAATGTTGATGTCGAGCCACGCGATCCTGCGGGCGATCCAGGCTTTCAGCCGGGTG
>PMNP01000135.1:0-20301 GCA_003161755.1 Ignavibacteriota bacterium
GCCATCGTGGGGCCAGGAGTCATCACCGGCAGCGTTGACAACGATGCGGGCGGGATCACCACCTACTCGGTCGCCGGCGCGATGTATGGGTACAGGCTCCTCTGGACGCTCATCCCTTCGTTTATTGCCCTTCTTGCAGTGCAGGAAATGAACGCCCGCATGGGAGTCGTCACAGGAAAGGGGCTGGCCGATCTCATCCGGGAAAACTTCGGCGTGAAGGTGACGTTTTANNAGAATTCGCAGGAGTCGCCGGAAGTATGTATGTGTTTGGCGTCGGCAAGTACGCATCCGTCCCGGTTGTGGCACTTGTCGTGTGGATCCTTGTGATCAAAGGCAACTACAAGATCTCCGAGAAGGTCTTCCTGCTCTTCAGCGTCTTCCTTCTATCCTACGTTGTCTCCGCCGTGCTTGCAAAACCCGATTGGGGGACTATCGGCAAAGCCATCATCACGCCGACAGTGGACTTTGATGAACGGTACATATTCACAGTCCTGGGACTTGTGGGGACGACAGTGGCGCCGTGGATGCAGTTCTACATGCAATCTGCAGTGATTGAGAAGGGAATCAAGATCGGGGATTACAGGTTTACGCTGTACGATGTTGTGCTGGGATGTATCGCCACGATTGTTGTCGCGTTCTTCATCATTGTCTCCTGTGCCGCAACGCTTAACGTGAATGGAATTCAGATCGAAGCGGCGAAGGATGCCGCAATGGCACTGCGCCCTCTCGCCGGGGCGCTCGCTTCACAGGTGTTTGCGTTTGGATTGTTCATCGCGTCAGTGTTTTCCGCCGCGATTCTCCCGCTGGCAACGTCGTTCTATGTTTGTGAAGCATTCGGTTTCGAAGCAGGGATTGACAAGAAATTCTCGGAGGCGCCGCAATTCTATTCTTTGTTTACGGTGATTATTCTCATTTCGGTGGGGATTATTCTTCTTCCTCACGCCCCTCTCATTACCATCACCATCTTCACACAAGTGCTGAACGCCATTCTTCTGCCGATGGTTCTGATCTGCATGATGATCATCGTCAACAAGAAGGAGATCATGGAAGACTATACCAACTCATGGCTGCAGAACTTCATTGGGTGGACCACTTCCATAGTCCTTATCGTCCTCAGTCTCCTCCTGCTCGTGTTTCATTGATGTCATAGTTGACAGGAGACCTCGGCAGCGTCAGAATGACTGTACCGCAGCGGCTTGTTCCTGTCCGANNAAAAACCCGCCATTCCGCGCAACATGGCCAGTTGGCCAACGTGTGTCAAAGCATCCGCCACCGGTCCTTGAAAAATTCTCTCTAACGACATCTGCGGTGATTGTTGCTTCAGAAGACCGGCATCAAGCGCCTCGAGTGCGGAAAAGAACCTAAGAAGATCCTCATTCCAATTTGTCGGCTTCGTCGTCTTCCACTCGGGTGTGCCTTTGACGAAGGTCAAGGCCCAATCCATGAGATCACACATATGTGCCAGGATTTCGCCTGCCGATCGCGAACCCTTCGACGGCTGGAAATCATCAAACCCAAGGGGGGCATCGCGTACCGCTTTCGACGCCCGATACGCCAACGTTGCAAGCGCATGACGGAGAAATGCATTCCGTGTTTCGTATGGATTGTCCATGAAGAGACTCCGATTGATCGATTGGCCACGCTCTTCCGGCGTGTGTCACTTGTCCGGCATATCATAATCTACAACTCGGCGTTCGTTTCGCGCCTCGGCCACAAAAGGCATGACCGCCCGATGTGCGGGATGTACTTGATAGGCAGCAAGATGCTCTCGTGAAACGAATTCAGAAACAAGCACGATGTCGCTGTTGTCTTCCGTCTTGTCGAACCCTATGCCCACATCGAGATGAATCAGCCCTTCGATATTTCCATTTAACGCCTCCAGCTTCTCTTTGACGAGTTGAGCGTTCGTGGCCTTGTCGTTGCCGTGCGCCTTTTCCTTCAATCGCCACAAAACGATATGTCTTACCATGAGTAACTGCTCCTCCTTCGTCTCTTTCGGAGAGCTTCACGACCGAACGGGGATCTTACGCATCTTGTGCCCACACTTCATTCCTGTTTGAATGCAATGCCCTTGAAAAAAGTGTAAAAGAACACACCCCCCGCATTCGACGCCGCATACAAATCCGTGATCCCCCGGCTCCACGAAGCCCTATCCAGCATATCCAACGCAAGAACCTGATCCTTCACGCCTTCTACCATGGCAATGAACGTCTTCTTCGTAAATCCTTCGACCCAGTCCGGCTTGCTGTCATCGACATACACCATTTTCGGCGCCACGTCTACTCGATCGAACCCGGCTTCTCGCAGCAACGGAAAGAGTTGCCTGCCGATCATGGCATTGCCCTTTCCCTTTGCCTGGATGGCAACAAGGCACTCAATGGTTCTTTTTGCGGCCTCGCTATGAGGGTGGAAAAACGTCGACCCATGATCCCCTTCGATGACCGTAATGCTTCCCCCTGGTCTCAAAACACGACGAATCGCTCGAAGAGCCGCCAATGGCTCGGGAAGATGTTCGAGGACAAAACAGAGGAAGATATGATCGAAACTCTCATCCTGAAATGGCAGTGCATGAATGTCCGCCTTGACAAACGTGACGTTCCCAACGCCGGCACCCATGACCGCTGCCCGGGCCTTTTCTAGCGACGCATCCGACAGGTCAATCGACGTGAAGCTGGCCTTCGGACTGTTTCTGGCCAGGATCATCGTCTGCGCTCCAACTCCGCATCCCGCTTCGAGAACCATGCTTCCGGCCGGATAGAACGTCCCCTCGTGAAGAAGATCCGTCAAGGTGTGCGCCTGATCGTGAAGCCGCTCGTGTTCCCTCGCTGAGTATCCGTGCACATACTCGACAGCGTGCGTATCACCCAACTTGTGTCTCCCGGATTGTGTCCTCTCCCGACTCGATTCAGTTACTTCCGAAGCCGGCGATCATTCAGAAGATAAACGGCACAAATCTCTTCGTCTGTCTGCTATAGGCGATGTACTCTTCGCCGAAGTAGTTGATGTTTTCCGTTTCCTCCACCAGCGCAGTAATTACGAGACAGATGATGGCCACACCGGTGAGGACGAAAACAGGCCATGATATATTCTTGAGGCAGATTCCCAGGGCCAGATACAGAAGGGAGCCATACAGTGGATGGCGAATGTACCTNNTACCTATACACACCGCTTTGAACGAGCCGCGCTGTTTTTTCCCACTCAAGACCAGGTCCTTCACCGGTTCGTCTCTCTGCGTCCCTGCCTCCTCTGCGCAGAGCAACGAGACCCCCCACAACAAGAATCAGCGAGATGCTGAGCATCACCCATGAGAGTAACTGAAGAGGGGAGAAAGGATCAGTGAACCAGCCGTTAATGCTTAACAGAAACGCCAGAAATATGCACTCCCATGCAATCAGCCTGGAGAAACCATGAAGCTTCGGGGAAAAGATAGATGCTTTCGAGAGATAAAGAAGTCCTGCCGATCCAAGGAGAAAAATAACAAGTGCTGTCGACATGACTTCTTTCCCCATGAGAGGAAGAATTGGAGATTTGGTGAATGATCATGGTACCCCATCCCCACTCAAATTGCAAGTATTCTCGTCCTCCATCCATGCCATATGAAGCCAACGAGAACCATGGCGACCGAGACAAGGAGGTAGCCTGAGAGAATTGCCGGAGTCGTAAGTTGATTCCATCCCGCAAAATCAAAACCCGGCATCGTCCTGGAATTCAATGCAAGGTAGAGAAAGAGAAGGAATGCAATCGCGAAGGGTTTTGGCGTGCTTGAAACGGTCCCAAAGAAGAATGCGGACGAGGCAATAAGGACAAGTCCTCCGGCAAGCGCCCATCCGCTCCATGGGCTCTCAAACACCATGCGCACATNNCAAAGGCTCCGCCAATAAGAAATGTCAGCCCAATGGTTGAGAACAGCTTCCACAGGGCGTAGTGGTTCTGCAGCAGCGGTGCGGCACAGATGAACCCGAGAACGTTGTGAGTCCGATCGCGTGTGGGCACAGCCGCGAGACAGGGAACCAACACTGCAAACATGATCGGCAGGAATCCCGATCGAAGGGTATCAATCGGCGCAACGAAAGCGGAGATGATGAACACGAGAGCAATAAGGGCAATCACCGGCATTGTGGCCAACGAGAGGCGGATATCCAGCATTGTCGCCCTGAGAATTGATGGCGGACCGCCAAACCAACCGACCGAGGGGATGAGCAGCCGGCGGATGGCAAACGAAAACCGGCGTAGCGTATTGGCTATGAACTNNCCGATTTGAACCCACGCAGGGTCGAACCTTTGAAACGCAACCCATGCCAGTCCTATTATCGGGAATGCCACAAATGAGGTGACCAGCCGCTCGACAAGCAAACCCCTGTCCCAGGTGAAATCAGGAAACACTTCCGGAGGAAGGCCAGGGTTATAGGGTGACCACCCGATGGAAAAGTGTGTCGTGTTTGTCAGGCGGGATATCTCCGAAACAATGGCTCCTGAACCAGTTACGTCAAGATACCGCAGCCACGCAAGCTCAGGCAACTCGTGAGCCAATGCGAGAGGTAGAGTAAACAACGGCACTGCCAGCAGGAAGTAGATCACATCGCCAACGCGACCTGAGAGCNNCGAAAAACAATGCAATAGCCGCGATATTCATAATGAGCGGAGGGAAGAGGACGCCATAGATCCCGACATAGACAAGCGGCTCAAGCGGAGCTTCGCCTCTCAGGAGATGCATACCCATGCACGCAAGCATGAACCCGACGGCCACTATGGTCAGGTACAGCACGTTGCCAAAGAACTTCCCCGCAAGATACGACACCGACGGCACCGGAGTTGATGCGATAAGCCGGCCGACTCCGCTTCTTGCATCCCGCCCTATGGAGTTGCTGACGATGTAAAACCCCACGAGAAGCAACACGATGCATCCCATGAGAGCGGAGGCAATTGCCGTGGCGGCGGAATTGAGTATCACGCGCCTTTCATCGATAAGAAACAATGCATGACCTTCGCGTGAGTCAGGCATCAACAGATAGGCACTGCCACAGAGGAAGAGAAAGAGCACGCCAGTGGAACCTTTGNNCCCGGCGAGCACCCGAAGCTGCAGAAGAGCCCTTGTCATGCTGCTTTTCCTTCCGAGACAAGATATAAGTATGCGTCTTCCAGGTCAGGGTCCACGCAACGCGATCCTGGCAGCACATCACCATGGCTGACGTAGCGAACCTGCACGCCATCGTGATGCTGCACCACTGAAGATATCCTGATCGACTGACGCATGGTGTGGAATTCCCTGGATGAGAGCATTGTCTCAAAGACATGGCCGGCTGCACATACCAACAGATCCTCAGGGACCCCCATCGTCACAAGGGTCCCTTTGTTGAGGAGCACAATTGTCCCTGCCACAGCAGCAATGTCTGAGACGATGTGTGTCGAGAGGATTACGAGGGTATTGGGTCCCATCGTCGCGAGCAGCGTACGGAACCGGACACGCTCTTCAGGATCGAGACCCGATGTCGGTTCGTCCACGATCAAGACTTCCGGATCGTTTACGAGCGCCTGTGCGATCCCGGNNGGCTGGCGAACATTGGAGTGAAGATTGACCGCCTCGAGAACATCCATGATCTTCTGCTTCGATCGAACGCCTTTCAGTCCACCCAGGAACGCAAGAAACTCGAACGCCGTGAGATTGTCGTAGACGCCGAAATCCTGAGGCAGATAGCCGAGTCTTGCGCGTAACGAGTTTGCGACTTTTCGAATATCCTGACCCTGATAGAGAATCCGACCTTCACTGGGCTTGCTAATCGTTGCCAACATCTGCATAAGTGTTGTCTTCCCCGCACCATTGGGACCCAAAAGTCCTACGATCCCGGGACCGAGTGCCAGGGAAATCCTGTCAACCGCTATGACGCCAGAACGATATTTCTTGGACACAGATTCAAGAGTGAGCATCGGAAGTCCCGAGTTTGGTGGAATGGTTCTCCTTGTATTATACTGGTATCCGCTGATAAGGTGACAGTCATCTTACTAGGTTTAATGTCGAAATCTCGTTTTTGCGATCCTCTGCACGACTAAATGTTTCGCACAACCGCCCGAACTATTACACGCCATCTCTGACAAACGTGCCCATGAACAAGAAAGCGCCTCCTCAGAAAAGAACTGGGGAGGCGCTGAATTCCAGGTAACAACGATTGATCGACTTATAACGTTACGGTAACTGGTTCACCCGCAATGAACTTGGCGAATACAGCGCTCGTGGCGTTACCCACCAGCCGCCGGTCTCCAATCTCGACCACCGGAAGCGCACGAATCCCTTTGGCGATCATGATTTCAGGCCTGAACGTTATGTCGACTTCTTTCAGCTGAAAACCCATGGTTTTCTGGAGATCCGTGAGTCTCTTCTGGACCAGCGGACAAAATGGACATCCCTTCCCGGTGTACAGAACAACCTGTGCAGTTGGGACGCGCTCTTGCCCGTTCGCAGCTTCATCGGCTACTGAGCCATAGCCCATCGAACGTGAAAAAGCAGGGAAGTAGCGAACATACAGCCATAGGAACAATCCCACGAAAACCAGCCAAAATACTGCTTGGACATACTGTCCAAGCGCAACCTGTACCAGCGGTCCGCCCAAAAGAACCGCCCAACTCAAGTACACGAAGGCTACGTGACATTGTTGTTTCATGACACACCTCTGGCATTGGAACAACCAGGATGCGACCGCCCGAGCGGCAGGTCCGGGCGGTGCATTCAGGCAAACTCAATCAGGTTAAAAGACTTCGGAATTCGCTTTGATGTACGCCAGCAACTCATCCACCTGGGCAAATGCCATTGCCGTATACGTATCAGCCGCCCCATAATAGATTGCTATCCGGCCGGTCGCGGCATCATAGATATTAGCGCACGGGAACGCCACGTTAGGAACAAACCCTGTGGTTTCGTAGGGTTTTTCCGGTGTCAGGATGTAGTCGCGCGTACGATAGAGGACCTTTCCTGGATCCTGAAGGTCCAGAATTGCTGCTCCGGTGCTGTACACAAATCCACTACACGTGTATGAGACACCGTGGTAGAACAGCAGCCATCCCTCCTTAGTCTCAATTGGCACAGGACCGGCTCCGATTTTCGTCCCCTGCCACCAGCCCGATCCGCCGTTACCCATAACAAACCGGTGTTTCCCCCAATATACGAGATCAGGACTCTCACTCAGGTAAATGTTCCCGAACGGAGTATGGCCGCTATCGCTCGGCCGGCTAAAGAGAAGATATTTTCCGTTGACCTTGCGCGGGAAGAGCACGCCATTGCGATTGAAAGGCATGAGCGGATTCGGAAGGCGGACAAAGGTCTTGAAATCCTTCGTCTTGCCCAAGCCGATTGATGCCCCGTGCATATCGTCGCACCAGACAATGTAGAATTCCCCCTCGAGTTTCAAAAATCTGGGGTCGTAGGCATAGCTTGTGGGATTCGGTTTTCCCTGTTCGTCCACCCACTGAATGGGATCGGGGCCGATATTCCAACGGACGCCATCATCACTCCTCCCGAAGAAGAGTGTTGCCCTTCCGTTTTTCTGGTCAGCGCGAAACGCCCCCACGAATTTCCCTTCGTGAGGAAGAACCGCACTGTTAAAGACGCGTGCCGCCTTCGGGATCGGGTTCCACCCGATGACAGGATTTCCGCTATACCTCCACAAAACGTCTGTGNNCTGCAGCCCTTGGGTTTGTCTTCCCAGGGAATGTTCGGCAAAGCCTCTCCGATAATCGTACCGCTCATGGCTGTTCAATCCTTTCTTGCAATAAGCATTGCATGGAATTTCGATATTGTTTCGAACCGACGATGTTCACGGCTCACGCATTCACAGAGTCTCCGCTTCCTTTGCGTCGCGCGTCAAGTTCCACCTTGATCTTCTGCATTGTCGGTTCATTCAATTTGTAGAAGAACGCGAGAATGAGCAAGGCAAGCAATCCAACCACAAAGGGGATCACGCTCATCATTGCCTTCAGGCCATTCAGCACTTCGATATTCTGAACGATGTTTGCTACGAAACCGGTTTGTCCGAGAATAAAAGCGGCNNCTATCTTGTTCGACATGATTGAAGCCGAAAAAACAAGTCCGGTTGCCCTTCTTCCCGTTTTCCATTCAGAATAATCGGCCGTATCGGCATACAACACCCAGATAAGGGCAGAGATTGGGCCTCCTGTCACTGATCCAAGAAATTGAAAGACAAAGATCAGCAAGAGGTCTTCTGGCTTAAAGAAATAGAATGCGCCCGTGCAGATAAGCGCAATCACAAAAAGGACGATGACTGCATTTTTTCTCCCGAGAAGCTTTGCAAACCACGGCACCAGAAGAACGCCGATCAGCGAGGTGCCCTGACCGAGAGTATTGAAGATGGAAGCGAGAACCTCATATCCGTACTTGTACCCTTGTTCGAGTGGGGCGTTCGGAGTGGATCCGAATATTCCGCCAATGGGATTGATCAGATATGTCAGCAGGAAGTTGTAGACATCAGTGACTAACGGACTGGCCTGTTCTCCGACGTAATACTTGAAATAGTGCGTTGTTACACTCATGCGAATACAGACAAACAGGATGAAGAGTATCGTCACAATGAAAAGCAGGATCCACGGAGTATTCTTCGAGAGATCATTCAAATCATTCCTCACAGAGGTCTTCTCTTTCGCAATCGGTTGAATCCGTTCCTTTGTCGAGAGGAACGTTACGAGAAAGAAGACGACCGCAGCTATTCCGTACACTCCCATGGTCATCTGCCACCCTTTTGCCACGCTTTCATGCCCGAAGTGTGCTGCCAGAGGAAGAACCGTGGCGGAAACGATAAAACCGCCGAGATAGGCGCCGACGAATTTGAACGACGATGCGCTCGTGCGATCCACCGGATCACCGCTGATAACGCCTAGGAGGGCGGTATAGGGAATATTAACAGTAGAATAGAGGAACATGAACACAATGAAGGTTGCGTAGGCATAAACAACTTTCCCTGCTTCGCTGAATGCCGGCGTGGTAAATGTCAATACCGCCATCACCGCCAACGGAACAGCACCCCAGAGAATATATGGACGGAATTTGCCCCACCTGCTCTTCGTCCTGTCCGCCGTCATGCCAATCACGACGTCAAAAAAGGCATCAAGGATTCTGGAAACAAAAAACATCACTCCAGCGGCGGCTGTTGCAAGACCAAAGACGTCAGTATAAAAGAACAACAATTGAGACATGATCGTCGCCCAAAACAAGCACGATGCCAGATCACCAAACCCGTACCCCACTTTTTCCTTAAAGGTCAGCTTACCTGAACTATTTTCCATTGGGTTCTCCATGTACCTATATGGTCTATAGATGACAATGCGACCAGACAACAACTACGAATGGATATGTACGAATGCTACACTCTTCTCAAGACCACACGGCCTTACTTCGCAACTCCGGTCACTTCCACCCTATCGATGAACACTCCCCCCTTGAGTTCAATCTTGACATACCTGATCCCTTCGGGAAGATTCTTCAATAGTGACGAGACCGCGTCATAGATCCGATAATCATTCTTCGGAAAAACAAACTGTTCATCGTTGGTGGAGATATTTCGGAAATGGAAGGAAGAATCCGCGACCCACACATTGACCCCTGCGTCAGGTCCGGATTTCAACCACTCAATCCTGACGGCTTGCACGTCGGCAGGATATTTGTACACCACGTAACTTCCATCATTACCTGTTAGCCGGCTTCGATCTTCCCTGGAGCGTCTGACATCCTGCATGCTCAAAAGCCGCAAATCTCCGTCCTTCTGGAACGTGCGGCTAAAATCCTCCATCTCATCGACCATCGTCCGGGTCTTGACCAGAATGGGTCCGACAGTGTTGGAGCATTCTGACGCTCCCGACTCATTGACCGCTCTGACCCGGTACGAATAGTTGACGCCCGCTTTCGCGGAATCATCACAGAAGTCGGGACGATACTGGTAACGGCTTTCATCCACCTTCCGGTCAAGGATAAGCCACCCCGTGTCGTTGACGGCCTCCCGCTCCACTTGGTAGTACAGTGCCCCGACGGAGCCTTTCCAGGAAATCCTCGACGGATCGGTGATGGGAAGGAGCATTGGCGGCTGAGGAACGGGAAGACGTGGGGGAATCATTCCATCGAGCGCATAGGCTTTATCTCGAAGGAAACTCATTACCATTCGTTCATTGTACGGGTCGCCATTCACAAATCCCGGCCACCGATACGCCTCGGTACTTGCATATTCGTAATGAGAATAGAAACCGCCATCACGGTTGTGGAACCGGAGGCTCCAGATCATCCCGCCAACCAAACCCTGATTGATGATTGTATCGGTGATTGCCCGGATGTCCTGCAATGGATGNNGAACGATCCCGTACTCGCCGATGACGTACGGTTTGCGGTCACGAGTGAGGGCACGGTTCTTTACAATGAGGTCGAGTGAAGCCTGGGGATTCCAGTAATGGTGCGTCGTCAAGATGTCAAGGTTTTTGTCAGCAATCGCTTCCTCGGTCAGCAATCTCTTGCTTGATCCATCCATCAGAAGGTGATTGCTGTCGAGACCTTTCACATAGGAGGCGATTTCCTTAGTCCATTCGTACGGCGCCGAAAGTTCATTCCCTGTTTCCCAACAAAGGAGTGCCTTATCGTTGCTGTACAACGTCCCGGTGCAGGTGTTTTTCCTCGTGACAAGATATTTGATCGTCTGTTTCACGTCGGCGATGATTTCAGGATCGGTCCAAAAAACATCCCGGTGTTTTCCGTGAAACGACGCATACTCCTCCGGCCCTCCCCACCACTGCCAATTGTCGACGAACGGCATGATGATCCTCACACCGAGTTCATTGGCAATCTGGAATACCTTGTCGAGGGTCCGGAATGCTTCTTCATTGAACTTGCCAGGGGCTTCCACATGCCGAATCACTCCCGGCGCGTCATCCTGCCGGCGAACGGACAGCACATAAATGCGGGTAACCTTCCCACCCATCTGCTTAATGGTGGTAAGCGCATCACGGATTTCGTACTCGTCCGGCAACCGCCACGGATTTGAGCCGAGCAGCGGGAAATAATCTTCAATATAATGGAGATTGGGAGTATTGCATGAGATGAACCGCAATTCCCGCTCTCCGTCAAAGAGTTTGTCTCCTTTGCGGGTGACAAAATTCTCAAACTGAGCGCGGCTGATGGCAACGGTACAGAGCAAGGCGAGAGAAAGAAAAACGAGACGCCGAATATCAAAGGAAGTTGTGCGAACAAGCAAAACGCGGAGAACGCGAACATTCAACATCAGAACTTTCTTCCTTTGCAGAGAACGCGAAATTTCGAGAATATGTGATGATTTGGACTGTGCAGGTACCAGGATTGAGATTTGACAGCAGAATCTAGTGCTGATCCGGATGAGAAGCAAGACCTTTCCAGCAGATTCAGGCCGGATCGCACGAATCTACGTTTCGGGGGCGATCNNTCCTCGAGCGTCTTGCCCTTTGTTTCCGGAAGCATCCGCCAAACGAAAAGGAAAAAAGGGACCATCATTATCGCAAAAATCAGAAATGCGTTCCCACCTCCGAGCTCTGAAAGCACTACCGGGAACGACCATGCGATCAGTGCATTCATGAGCCAGTGAGTGAACGAACCGAGAGCCTGCCCTTTAGCCCTCACCTTGTTGGGAAAAATCTCAGCAAGAAACACCCAAATGACTGCACCCTGGGAAAAAGCAAACGAAGCGATGAATCCAATGATGCTTAAGAGAATCGCTCCGCCGCCCGTTCCGCTGTAAAAGCTCCAAGCTGCACCAGTGAGTGATACGCACATCCCCACTGCACCGATAAGGAGCAGCGTCTTTCTTCCAAACCGATCGATCATGAACATCGCCACAACAGTCAGAACCAGGTTCGTCAGCCCCACGGCAACGGTGTTCAGCATCGCCGCATCGGTGGCAAGTCCGGTCTTCTCGAAGATCATCGGAGCATAGTACATAATGACATTGATGCCGGAAAGCTGGTTGAACACAGCGAGCAGGATCGCGCAGAGGATTGCATAGCGATAGCGCCGCTGGAACAACGGCGTTGAACCCTGGCCGTGTTCTTCATGAACAGAACTGACAATGGCATCGAGTTCTTCATCAAGGTTTGGGCTGCCAAGTTCCTGAAGGACAGCCCGCGCTTGCCCGATCCTGTTCTTTCGGGCAATCCATCGCGGACTCTCTGGAACGAGAAAAAGCAGACCGAAGAACATCACCGAGGGAACAGCCATTACCCCGAACATCCAACGCCAATTGTCGGCTCCGGTTGAGACAAGAAGATAATTCGAAAAGAAGGCGCAGAGGATTCCCGCAACGATGTTGAACTGCATTACCGCGACCAGGCGGCCCCGCAGTCGGCCCGGGGCAATTTCGGCGATATACATTGGAGCCATGACCGAGGCCGCTCCGATGCCAACACCTCCCAGGAATCTGGAAATGAGCAGCATATACCAGTTCGCGGCAAAGGCGCATCCCAAGGAGGACACCAAATACAGTAGCGCGCNNTACGCGTCACCGGGCTTCCCAATAATGATGGACCCCAGGACGGTGCCAATGAGAGCAATGGAAACCGTAAAACCCAGTGTTGCGTCAGTGAGTCCGAACAACGGCCGGAGAAACCGCGTGGTCCCGGAGATCACGGCGGTATCAAATCCGAACAGGAATCCTCCGAGTGCGGACACTATCGTTGCAAAGAGGAGTTTCTTCCTCACCGCCGGTTCCTTCGAAAAAAGATCCTTGTACTATAGGAAGCTATGGAACTACTCCCAATTCATCCAATGATCGGTGCAGTTCAAGAGGGTCGCGGTAGACGCGATAGGCACCAGCCCTGCTCAACTCGTCTTCCCCATAGCCGCCGCTCAAAAGGCCAACGCTCAGCATTCCTGCGCGCCGCNNCCGCGCTGCAAGAAGATCCCACACCGCATCTCCCACGACATAGCAGTCTTCAACGGGGAGACCCAATCGTTTTTGACATGCAAGGAAAAGATCAGGCTCCGGTTTTGCCCGCAGGACATCGCCACGCTCAATGACAATGACATCGTCCTTTACTCCCAGCGCCGTGAGTCCGGCATTGATTTCCGGCCTTCGGCCCGAAGTGGCAATTCCGAACGGAATTTTCGCAGAGCTAAGATATGCGAGGAGTTCCACTGCGCCCGGCAATGGGCGGCGTTCCGGGAGGAGATGGGAATACAACTCCCCGTGCCGGCGTTGAAGCGTTTCCGCTTCCTGAGGGGAAAGCTCGCGACCGATTTCGCGCGCGACTGCCCGCGTAAAAAGGCCGCCACTCATGCCAATCCGACGATGAATCCTCCAACCGTCGATGGCCATTCCCCCTTCGGCAAACGCACGCTGCCACGCAAAGACGTGAGCGTAGACCGTATCGATCAGCGTACCATCAAGATCAAATATCAATGCCCGCATCCATCACCTGCCCTTGTGAAATCGTCTTCCCGCTACTTGCGGGCTACTCTCTTGTGTGTCAGGAGGCGTTCGATTTGGAGGATATGGTTCAAATCGTGTCCTGCGGTCAGTTCCAAAACGTCCTGGAGAGATTGCTGTCCGAACTTTTCATGCACACCGTACAAGTGCTTCCATTTTGTGCGATCAACGGATCGGAGGAGTGCAAGATTGCCATGGCGGATCACCCGGAAGGCAAGCAGGGAATTGTTCACAGGAATCTGGGCATAGTGACACTTTTCCGCCCAGAGGTTCTCATCCCACCATTGAAGGTGGACTCCCGGGGTAGAGATAATATTGCGAAGACGCCAACCCCAGGCAAGTTCGCCGTCGGCGAGATGCGCAATGATTTCACCAATTGACCACTTCCCGGGAGACGGTCGCCGACCGAGAATTTTGTGGGAAGTTCCTCGAATAAGCCGTTCCAATTTTCCCGGCGTTGCCACAAGCACGCGGAATGGATCGCGATTATTCAAATATCCAAGCACTCGTACCTGGTACTCTTCAGAGGATTCGGCCATAGTCTACTCTCCGACAGTGTAAACGAAATCCTTTGCTGCGTTAGCGGAACTCGTGTGCGGACCCGAGGGTCTCTTGTATTGCCTCAGCAATAATCCGTATCCCCCGCTCGATCAACGAGTCGGCAGTATTTGAAAACGACAGTCTGATATGGGTGTTGTCAGCGCCCTCTGGATCAAATGTCTTGCCCACAACGAAAATCGCCCCCTTTGCCATGCTCGCCTTCAACACGGCGTACGCATCCAAACCCGGCGGAAGTTTCAGCCAGATATAGAAGCCGCCTCGTGGAACTGTCCATGTGATCTCCCGCGGGAAGTATTCCCTGATCGCTGCCACCATCAAATCCTTCCGCTGCCGGTAGATTCCGCGGAGACGTTCGATGTACGGATAGATCCCACCACTGCTTAAGAACTCATTTGCCAGTACTTGGGTGAAGTTGGGAGAGCAGGCATCCATCGATTGCTTGCAGAGCTCTGCTTTTTGATATATCGAGGGAGGAACAAGCATCCACCCAAGCCGGAATCCCGGCCCAAGGATCTTCGAGAACGAACCTGTATAACATATTGTCAGGTCGTGATCATATGTTGCCTTCATGGGAGTAACGAGATCCTTTGCTCCTTCATCGAAGAACAAATCACCATACGCATCATCTTCGAGGAGCACTTGGTCGTACTCTTTGAGGAGTCCCGCCACTTTACGTTTTCGTTCGTCACTATAGAGAATGCCCGCCGGGTTGTGAAAATTCGGCGTGAGATAAACAAATTTCGGAGGATGTGCCCGAGTGGACTTCAGAAGATCCGAAAGCGCATGGATGGATATGCCATCCTTGTCAAGTTCGATCCCTTTCAGGACTGCCTGGTACGACTTGAACGCGGAGATCGCCCCGATGAAGCACGGGTTTTCCGTGACAACAACGTCTCCTGGATCGATGAATACCTTCCCCAGAATGTTAATTGCTTGCAGCGAACCCGTGGTAATCATGAGACGGTTGGTGGCGACGGGCAATCCCTTCTTCCGGAGAAATTCGGCGAGCGAGGCAAGGAGTGGTGGATAACCCGGAGTGGGACCATACTGAAAGGCTGTTTCTTTCAGGTCTCTTGGCAATGCACGGAAAATTGCATCGATCTCGTCGACAGGAAAGAGATCATTCCCCGGCAAGCCGCCGGCGAAGGAGATGATGTCGGGACGTGTTGCCATCCCCATCATATCCCGGATTTCCGATGTCCTTAAGGCTCCGACTGATGCTGAAAAGCGATCCATGCGTGGTTCCACTTGCTATCCACTGTTCACTGTCAACTGTCCACTGTCTTTACAACGCATAGATATCGCTTGCGTTGATGAGTTCCAACTTTTGGCGCTGGAGCGCTTCGACGGTGCGCTGCGCCGATTCAGTGCGAATGATCACAGTCGCCCGATCGCCCAACGCGAACGCGTACATATATTCCACGCTGATCCCTTCTGCTGAGAGAATTTTGAGTGCGCGATGCAATCCTCCCGGCTCATCCGGTACCACCAATCCGATCACCTCCGTGATATGAACGGAGAGNNTCTTTTAGGACCTTTTCGGCCGCCTCCGGCTTGTTCACGATGAGCCTGAGCACGCCGTATTCCGCCGTGTCGGCAACACTAAATGCGGAGATGTTGATTTTTGCAGACGCCAACGCCCCGGTGACTTCGGTCAGCCGGCCTGACGTGTTTTCGAGGAATACGGAAAGCTGTTTGATAATCATGGGAACCTACGTTAGTTTCCGTTTGTCAATGACGCGTTTGGATTTCCCCTCGCTCCGCTCGATGGTTTTTGGCTCAACGAGTTTCACTTTCGCACTTATCCCCAGCGTGGATTCGATGGTGTGCTGGATCTTCCTTTTCAAATCCTCCAACTTTTTGATTTCATCGGAGAAGAACTGATCCTCCACTTCGACCCACACCTCCAACTGATCCAGATTGTCCACTCGATCGACGATGAGCAGATAGTGCGGCCTGGTCTCGCTCATTTCCAGCAGAACAGTTTCAATTTGGGATGGGAAAACATTCACGCCGCGGATAATCAGCATATCGTCTGACCGGCCCAGGACCTTTTGCATCCTGACGATACTCCTGCCGCAGGAACATCGGTCGGCGTTCAACACGGTGAGATCGCGCGTCCTGTAGCGTAACAGCGGCAACGCTTCTTTCGTCACGCAGGTGAAAACGAGCTCGCCGATCCGCCCGTGCGGAAGGACTTCGAGCGTTTCCGGATCGATCACCTCTGGTATGAAATGGTCCTCAAAGACATGGAGACCGCATTGATGCGGGCATTCCGAGGCGACGCCGGGACCAATGACTTCGCTGAGGCCGTAAATGTCGATGGCCTTGATATGGAGTTTGCGTTCGATTTCCCGGCGCATTTCCTCTGTCCAGGGTTCTGCACCAAACACTCCCGCCTTCAGCTTGAACGATTCTATCGGCATGTTCGCATCGGCCANNGCAGGCGAGAATGGTGGAACCGAAGTCATGCATCAACTGCAGCTGCCGTTGTGTATTTCCTCCCGACATCGGAATAACCGTCGCTCCGATTTTCTCAGCCCCGTAGTGGACGCCCAGCCCGCCCGTAAACAGTCCATAGCCATAGGCGACATGCAGGACGTCGGTCTTGCCGCCGCCGGCTGAAGTGAGAGTCCGGGCCATCACTTCGGACCAGATCCCGATATCCTTCCTGGTGTAGCCGACCACCGTGGGTTTTCCGGTTGTTNNAAATCCTGCTTCGTGGTGAACGGGAGGCTCTTGAGTTGACACACATGCGTGATGTCACCCGGTTCGATCCCATTCTTCTGGAATTGCTGACGATAAAACGGGACATTATAGTAGAGCCGTTCAACCATGGCGGAGAGGCGCTCGCTTTGCAGTTGTTCGAGCTTGTCCCTGCTCATACATTCGATAGTTTCGTTCCAGATCATGTGCGCAGTGTTCCTCGAAGGAATTTCTTGTTCAATTTCAAATTCAAAAACCTCTCTGAGGGACTACAAGAGAGGTCTTCTCACCAATCACCCTCACGACTCATCTCGGGAGCCTCGGCGTCAATGTACATTCGGCATGTGTGAGAATCAAGAAGCCGCATTCAGGAACGCGTGAGCAGGCCGTACCCTTCGAGGATGACCCGCTCGGTGGTTTCCATGCTGATGCAACTGTCGGTAATGGACACCCCCTTCTTGAGCCCTTCGTGGGCATAGGGCTGGTTCCCTTCATGAAGATAGGATTCCAGCATTATGCCAACTATCCTAGTATTTCCCGCTTGAATCTGCCTGACAACGTCGAGAAAGACCGTAGGCTGGCGGGTGAAATCCTTGTTGCTGTTCGCATGGCTGCAATCGATAATAATGCCATCTTGCAGGCCGCGCTTCCNNCTTCCTCAGCTTGTCCTGTGCCCGCGCCACGTGGATCGAGTCATAGTTGGGTTTGTCGCTGCCCCCACGGAGAATCATGTGACCGAGCTTGTTTCCCCTGGTTCTAATCTCAGCGATCCGGCCGTCTTCCGTAACCCCCTTAAATGCGTGGGGTTCCTTGGCGTAGTTGATGGCTTCGACCGCAACATCGATATTGCCGTCGGTTCGATTCTTAAAACCCACTGGCGTGGAAATGCCGGAGGCCAGTTCGCGCGATCGCCTTGACTCAACAGACCGGGCTCCGATGGCGCTCCAGGCAACGAGGTCAAGAATGTACTGAGGGGTGATCGGATCGACGAGTTCCGTGGCACAGGGCATGCCGATGGCGTTGATATCGAGCAAAAGCTTCCGGGCTACCTGAAGGCCCTTCGAGACGTTCGAGTTGCCGTCGAGGTCCGGTTCATCGATCAATCCCTTCCACCCCAGTCCGGTGCGGGATTTTTCAAAGTAGGTTCTCAACAGAACAAAGAACTTGTCCTTCACCTTTTCCGCNNGAGGTCCTGGAGTTTTCCGGCATACTCAATCGCTTCCGGAGGATTGTGGATGGAGCAGGGGCCAACAATGAGGATTGTACGGGCAGATTCGCCCGTCAGGATTCGTTGGATTTCAGTTCTGGCATCGACAACATTTTTGATGACTTCTGCGCTCGCCGGAAGCGTTGTCCGCAGATCCTTCGGACTGTAGATCGGTTCATAGCTGTCGATGTTACTGTCGATGTATTTAGTAGGCATCTGGTCCGTTTGTATGGAAAGTGATCCGAGAACACCGATTTGCATCGGAAGGAGTTGCGGGGTTGACGCGAAAGATCCTTGGACGGCATTACGTTCTGTGGCTACGGTAAGTTACCAAATAAAAAGGAGAAAACCACATCGACAGCTGATTCGATCGAAGAGCGATCGTGAATCCTTGGCAGGAAGTGGACAAGCCCTATCGCAATTTCCAAATAGCGCAAATGCACGGCCGGGAACTATCGGCTGCTCCTGTTCCTAGGGAAACTTCCTCTTGCGAGACGAATATCTCCCTCGTTTTTCACCGACAGCGAGCCCTGAATGGGGCTCCTGAGCAGGATATACAAACTCGAGTGTGGCAGTGGAGAACATGTCAGAGTTTTCTTTGCTAAGACGTTCCTCGGTCATCCGGCAGTAATCAGGATCAATATCGATCCCGATACTGTTGCGTCCTGCCTTGAGGGCCGCAACCATTGTCGTACCTGAGCCACAGAACGGGTCAACGACGGTATCACCCACAAATGAAAACATTCTTACCAGCCTATAAGCGAGTTCTTCCGGAAATGGAGCAGGGTGTCGCTTAGTGGATGCACCAGTCAAAGTCCAAAACTGTTGGAACCACTTACTATACTCTTCCTTGGAAATCATGCTAAGCTTCCGTTGTCGTTCGGTTGGCTGGCGATAGCCTCCTGGCTTCCGTTCCATCAATATGAATTCGATATCATTCTTTATGATGGCATTGGGCTCGTACGGCTTTCCAAGAAACTTAGAACCATTGCTAACCTCATAGTTGGCATTGGCAATCTTATGCCAGATTATGGGATTGAGATTATCAAAACCGATCTTACGACAAATCACAGCGATGTCAGAGTGCAACGGAACAACGACATGCCGTCCGAAAGCCCGACGGGAGAGGCAGACATCACCAACGACACACACGAGACGGCCACCGGGAACCAGAATCCGATGCATTTCCTTCCATACCTTGGATAGAGCATCCAGGAATTCTTCGTAATCTGCAACGTGACCGAGTTGATTCGGATTCTCATTATACCTTTTCAGCGTCCAATATGGCGGAGAGGTAACGACAAGATGAATAGATTCATTTTCAATAAAGGGAATATGTCTGGCGTCTCCCTGAATAAGGCGATGGGTGGTTGACTCATGTTGCCCATTATCTTTAGGTGTCATTGAGTTTTCTATACTCCGAACGCGGTTACTTGAGCCATAAGTGATCGAGCAAATACCTCAAACATAAGATCAGCCGATGGCTCCGAGTATTTTCCCTTCACTCCGCTATTCCTGTCCGAAAGGAGGTACGCCGCATGGTTATAATGTCGTTCTCGCACGAGTTTTCTGCAAAAGAGCTCGTAGCGTTTCGCATATGATGCGCCGACAAATTCCGGGAGCACCTTAAAATGCGGCTCTTGAACTCTTACCGGACGCCGAGACCCAGGGCAATCTTCCAACATAAACACATAACCAAGCCAGGGTTTGATGGTCCTGTTATACGCACCTTCCCGGTACGCTGTCCACAAGTCCAATGCACTGCCCATCGCCTCTTCAGTTCGGTTGTTAAAGTTATTACCAAACGAAGGACCGACCTGAGACTTTGCTTCCAAAGCAAGGATCAACTGGCCATTCTTCACTATTAGAAGATCCCATTCTTTTGTGGGACGGAAAAAACCTGGCAACTCAAGGCTTTTGTTATAGTAAATGTTCGATTCTGCCGCCCCTGCTTCGATTGTGAGATCGGCAATCAGCTTGATGAATCCATCCATGTGAGCCCCGCCGGTTACCGCTCCGCGCGCACCTNNGCGCACCCTGATCGGCCTTGCCGGACTTCGTCTGTTTTTGAGATTGACTTTGACGCGTTTGCCAATAGTGAGCGATGGCATGAGAGATGTGCTTTTTGAGGTTCTCGATCTTTCGCATAAGGATCCTATGGGTTCAACCTAAGATAAAGAAACTCGCACCGATTGTCCATGCCACGAAGAAATCCAAGGCAGTCACGAGTCGTTAAGAGCTGCGGCAATGAAATATCAACTTCAGAGTCGACTCACAATGATCCCCTCACACAACCCCTTTAAAGTGAGCAGTTGCTTCCTGATCATGATCAAATCACCCCACGGCAGAACGGGGGCGAACAGTGCGAAAAGTCCACAATCTCAAGTATCT
>PMNP01000135.1:20323-23722 GCA_003161755.1 Ignavibacteriota bacterium
CGAGGTTGTCAATCCAATCGTAACTGGTATAGAAAACGGAACACGTCCGACCTGTTTGCTAGAATGGTGATGGCGCGAAACAGCATAGCAACAGAGTTTGACATCAACCGATCGCAGGGATATGATGCAGATCTCTCCGCCACAGAGGATCCCCTGTGTACCCGATGGANNAGCACAGGGCACTTCACTATGGCAGCGTGTTCAGATGAATCTCTTGAACCGTGGCCACATTTGGTCTAGCTGTGCTTTTGGCTTTGTGCACAGAAAGATCTCTTCATCATAGGCATAAGGATTCTTAAAGAAGGCAACGCGTTCCACACTGCCGAAAAACGTGTTCAGGAATTGCGCATCATATCCCACTGCAAGCACAACCTGCCTGAGTAGTTGCGCGACCCCCACATCCAATAGGAATTCCTGGGGCAAATCGCTTGCGGGAGTCCATATGCAGGGCCGAAATGATCTATTGCGCCGGCAATACCGTACCAGGAGCCAAGAATCGCGCACTGTTTCATTTCATCCTGTGGCAGCCCATTGTATACAGTTCCGACCATCTTCGTCAGCTCTTCCCACCCCATCCTGTATACAAAATGAATCGGCAGAACATCCCCCTCCCCTTTTTCCATCCTGATCATGTTCCACAGACCCATAGACTTTGCATAGGTCACGAATTGTGGCACCGGCAGTATTGGCACAGCAAGAGGCATGAGCACGATGCCGGAAAGAACAATCGCTGAACCGGTCACCCAAGGGAGCCAGCGCAAACGATACGCCTGACAGATTCGCTCCAATGCCACGGCGCCGACGCTGAGCAGGAGAGGAAAGACAGGAAGAACGTAATACGTTTTTGAATTCTGAAGAACATAGACGAGAAGAAACACTAACGTCATCCAACCGAGGAAACGGTACTCCTTCATTTCTTTGCCAAAAAAGAGATACAGCAGCCCGCCAAGCCATAGCGGAAGCGTGAAGGGATTCAAGCTTATCGTCAATTGAAGAAAAAAGGCAATGGGAGACAATGAGAGGTTCTTGTATTCCGTTGCGTTGCGCATGAATTCGAGTGTGGGCCAGCCATGCTGGATCTGCCATAGGATATGCGGCAAGAAGATTGCGAACCCCATAGCGCCGGCAATATACATCCACGGCATTCGTAACACATTCCAACGTTTGGTAATGACAAGAGACACCAGCAATGAAAACCCCAGCACAAGAAACGTATATTTGTTCAAGAGTCCGATTCCGGAGAGGACACCCAGCACTATCCACCGTTGTGGAGTTGGATCTGCAATTGTCTTTGTGAAGAGGAAGATAAACAACGTACAGAGCATGATGTCGATCGGATTCATCGAAATGAAACTGCTCAAGGCAGGGAACGCCGAGGCAAAACAGATCGCTAATGCAGCAAGCGACTGGGCTAGCCGGCCCCCTCCGAGGTCTTTGGCTATTCCTCCCGAGAGTATTACGGTGAGTGCCCCGGCAATACCTGACATGATTCTGAGACTTATGATCGTCTCACCGAACAACCAGGTGCTGAAAAGAGTCAGCAATGGCACCAAAGGCGGTTGATCGACGTATCCAAAATCCAAATGCTTGGCGCAGGCGATATAGTAAAGTTCATCGCCGAAAAACCCGTACCGTTCCGCCGTTACGAGCGTCATGAGGAGAAAGCAACCCGCCGCGATGTTGACAACCGTCATGTGGCGTCGAAGTGACTGCAGGAGACCTTTCATAAGCATGAGCGACCCGTTTTCTGTTCGAGTTGGCATTCGAGGTTGCACCATTCACACGCAGCCATGTTCAATCAGCGCTCTTGAACGCAGGCGTTTCGACTTTATTGCTTTTTTTCCGGCTCGAACAACAGCGGATCATACAAGGCCCGGCAGAGCCCTTCGGTGTAATTCCCTTGCGATGCCAAAAACGCGGAGACATTGGTCAGCAGTACAAGTCCAATGCGCTGACTTCGCTCGAAGATGACGCCGCAGGTATATCCTCCAGTTCCTCCGAAAGCACCCAGATGATGTTTTCCCTTGTCACTGTAGGTTACCCATCCAAGTCCGCCGGTGAAATGCTCGTCAAACACTTTGGTGGTCTTCTGAGCAAAGAGGAAATATGTCGTGTCGGCCATGTTTGCCCTCAGGTACTTTACGAGATCTCGGACAGACGACTTGATCCCGCCAGCCCCGGTCAGGGCATCACACGCACCAACGTCAAAGGGAAGTAATTGCCCGCGGGGATCTCTTCCCCGCACCATCTGCCGCATGCGATTGTCGTCAAGCGTGACAAACGTATTGTTCATCCCGAGGGGCGCGCAGACCGTTTCAATNNTTTCCCCGAGATCAACGTCAGAATATGCCCCAGCAACCCGCCGCCAAGATTAGAGTACCTCCGTTGTTCACCGGGAGTTGATTGCAGGGTTACCTGATGAGAAAGATAGTCGTAGAGCCGTTCTTTGGTGTAGTAACGGTAGGGCGAGTAAGGTTCGAAGGGATGGTCCGGATCGTCCTTGACATTGGTTGGTTCAAAGGGAAGTCCGGAGGTGTGATTGGCAAGTTGGACGAGGGTGATCTCATGGCCGTTAAGAGCACTCTGATTCAAGTGCAACGGCAAAATCTCTTTGATCGGCTTGTCAAGATCGACCTTCCCATCCCGCACCAGCTTTGCGAGGATTGTGCCGGTAAAGGTTTTTGTGATGGATCCGATTTCAAATACACTATCGCAGTTATTGATGTAGACGAGAGAATCATTGCGTCGTTGAATTCCAACATATCTCTCCGAATCGCCCTTAATAATGCAAAGGGAGAGCTGCGTATCATTAGGGAAGTGATGGGCGTATTGAAAAACGATTTGAGCTTGCGCAGAATCAAGCAAGCGAGGAAACTCCGATACTGGCAGACTCCTCAGGTCTCTTGGGCCGAACTTTGCACAGCCAGCCCACAAGAACATGATCAGGCCAACAGCAGCGAGATGGCGTGATGCCATGGATGATTGAACCCCCACGGTGAAGCACAGCAATGANNCACAGGATAATCCCTAAGCCCAGAAATATCCCAAATGCATTTGCAATGCCTCCTTCGTCATCCATCACGATGACATACCGGGTATCCAATCCAACCATGAGCCTTTGGCCGGTGAGCACATCGAATGCCAGCCCTGGAGCGACGTAGAAACGACCCACTGAGGCGCTGGCACTATTCCCACCTCATTCGACACTTGCCATTGCGCTGAATTAGCCGAAGCCCATAGAATTTCATGGAGTCTAAGTGGCATACCTATTTCGTGGCTTTGTTTTGTTGGGATAATGCTGCGAATGGCTCATTGCTCATGCTGAATCTTTACAACTTCGGGAAGGCCGTTTTTCCGGAGCACCTTCTTTATCTCTTCATCACTCATCTTCGATTCGCA
>PMNP01000135.1:23729-30753 GCA_003161755.1 Ignavibacteriota bacterium
GCCCCTGAAAAGGATAAGACGTTTTGATATGTCCGCTGACGTTGAGAGTCCAATATCCGCAGGAAGCGGCATCTCCTCAATTTCCCCGTCCTCAAGAGGCTCAATGTCGCCACTCCATCTCTGGTCTGGAAGCATGAGTGAAGGAGATTTTTCCTGTTCAGTCCGGCAGTATNNTTGTAACGACGAGTTTGGTGACGTTCAGAAAGTTGTCAACGAGTTCGACGACAACAAGGGGCCCAATCAGGAGAAGCGGCAGTTCGGTGGTCATAAGCTCTGCTCTATCACTTTTGAGAAATCTCGGCGTCATCTGGCAACCATCCCACGCCGGCGGCTTTAGCGCTTTGCATTGAGTTTGATCAAGCAACGATTGTTACCGGTGTCTTAAGGAATCGATAAAATAAGTCGAAATCCAATAAACAAAACCAGTACCAGTACTCATAGTTAATTTGGTAAAAAAACATGTATTTCCCGTCGGGCGTAACAGTTGGACATGGTACGGCATCAGCACCGGAATTGAAGATCTTTCCAAGATTTTGCGGGTGAGATTGTCCCATTGTTCGTTGGCTTTTCTGAGGGCAATGCTATTCCGAGAAAGCCGTTGTTAAGCTGCGTATTGAGTGCGGCGTGGAACGTGCACAGTCGGTGAGAATTGAACCGCAGACCGCCATCCTACTTCCCGTCAACAGGAAACACTTTCTTAATTCTCTTTTCCATCTCGGCTGCGATCGCCTGTCCGTCCTCACCCTGTTCCCTTAGTTTCTCTATGATACTGCGATAGCTATCAGCATCTCTGTCCTGACTTAGTTTGAAAACATTGTCCATTTCTTTCACCTCAATTTCAAAAGCCACAATCGCCTTCATTACTCTTTGTTTAAACTCCAAAGGAAGGTTATCAAAAGCAGTTGGGGATTGTTGATTATGGTTTTCNNTGAAGAGAGGTCATTCTGAGCACATCTTCCAATGCAGCGTAATCCAGAAACCTGATAATGCCTTTCACATGGACACTCATATAGTTCCATGTAGAAGCCAGATGTGGATTACTATACCATGTGGCGCTGACATAGGTATGATGACCGGTGAAAACGACGAGAACATTTTCATTGTGCAGGAAGGCTTTGTGATGATCAGTATGTTTCATAATGTGCCCCCTCAATATCTTCCGGCCATTCCTTTCTTCAATAAAGACTGGCACTTGTGTGGCAACGGGTTTGTTTTCTGAATCGCATCCGGTCACAAAAGCAAATGGATGCTGATCAATGAACTCCCAGATTCTCTGTTCATTTTGTTCTTTGTGATACGGGAGATCGTACATAGGATCAATCTTGTTGTTGGTGATCGTTTTCGTGTCTTCATTCGCCTGCGACATCATGAGTCGATCGCTTGATGTTAATACCCTGTAGCATCGGGGCACACGAAATCTGATATAGCGCGTTGAATCTCACTTGCTGCTCACTGTATAACTTCCAAAATCCGCTTATTGCTATGCGTTCAACTCTCCGAGGTCGGTTCGCGCTGAACTGATAGTCGCTTGTGAAGATGATTGTGCCACAAGGAGACTTCTGAAGAAGGGTATTCATCAGTTTCCGAATAACGGGTTCGTAGACTCGTTTGAACTTAAGAAATACTGGTGATTGTTGCGCACAACACTTCTTACTCAGTAGGTCAAAAGCCTCGAATGCTCCATTCCGGGATCTCTTCAAATGGGGGCAACCCAAATGATATATGCATCCTTTCATGTCGTTGAAATCCCTCTGAAAGTGGGAAGGGTGCCGATGCGAATTCAACGTTTTTCCGGCCCTCAGCGCGACCGGAAGATGGGCAAATCTCGTTGGAGCTTTTTGATCGACACAAACAATTTCAATGGATGGCATTAGGATAACCTGAGCATCTGCAGTTCTTCTTGACGTGCGCCAATGGCATATAACAATTAGGCAGACCGCCGGCGCGAGCTGCCCGTATCAAACTGATCATCAATTGCTCTGGTGCCGAGCAACAGAGCGCTTGTCCGCCTTTTCCCATGAGAATGAAGCACCTGAAGCGTCATTGCCGATAAGCGCCTCCCACCAGTTCGTACCCGAATTGGTAGAGTGAAGGCTCGAGCACGATAGCGCGCACCAGCGGATGGTTTCCCTGGAATTTCCACGACGAATTCTGCTTGCATTGCTGTTCGCGGTGTCCAGCGAACGCAACGCGAACAACATCACTGACAGTGGAAGACCGGGGCGGGAAAAGGGCTTGCATCCCGGATGATCCTGNNACAGAGACTGGCCCAACAGGCATGCACTCAGCAGTGATGCTCAGACCATTGCTGGTAACCGAGCCGTGCCACTTCCCGTTGGAATCTGGCCAAAGCCTTGCGTCCCCGAATGTCGCATAGTGCCCCTTCTTGCACATGTATGCAGCAAAAAGACTGTCGGGCATCCATAAGTCCAGGACGAGATATGGACGCCCCGCGCCAAGGTCCTTGGTTGAATCCGAAGGAGCGATGCGGGCACACCACAGCGCCATCGCTCCATGCTCAGGCCAGCATGGTGCTCGACCATCAATCTTGAAGGTCTGTGTTCGGACAATTTCCAGAAACGATATACCCCAATCTCCCTGTAAGGGGTTATCGGCAAAGTAGTCGATGGCCCATTGCACTTTGCCTGAAGCCAGTTCCCTAATTGTTATGAGCCGTAACGTAGGGGGAACACGTTCCTTGACGGTTGCTGGATCGAACGCAAGATATGTAACGATTTCCTGCGGTTGCCCGACAACCCAGCTGGTCTTTGCGCCCTCAGGAAGAGGAGGAATCTGGCCGACAGCTGTTTCAGCCAGCATTGTGACACAGGCGAGGGTGAGTACGAGCAACGTCGATGTCGCATGCTCCTTTCCTTTGGACTCGGCCGGCAGATATCCGGGACATAATGTTGACCTGAGGTAGCAGATCAGCGTCTTCTGCAGGATCGCTGATCTCTCATGTGCCGCGTGGCGCCTAACGAGCGTACTGATGATCAATTGCATGACTGCCATGTTGCATAGTTGCCCTTCAGGATCCCTTCAATGGGACTCCTCCCAACACTATCTATATCCATCTCGAGCCGAAAACGGACATTTTGCCGAAAACAAAAATGCCCCTCTTTCGCCATATCGCCAAATGGGGGGCCGCGCCAAAAGCCTTGTCGTCAACACAAGAGGTGCAATAAGATACTCGCCAGCCGGAGCAATGTCAAACCCCTCAAAAATCAGGCATAAGAACATATGGTTCGGGCTGCTTGACTCTCCGGTTGTGAACACTGACAGAAAAACTGTTCGCTGGAATTTCCTCTGCAATATATTCCAGACTATTGGTAGAGGCAAAGGATACTAAAGGCGATTTCGGAATGCATGGCACAAAAAAGCCCGACACATTTGCATCGGGCTCCTTATTGATGTGATTCCTCAACTTATTTGATCACCATCATCTTGATGGTCTTTATGTACGTTCTTCCTCCTGCAACCGGCGAAGCCACCATCCGGCAGAAATACACTCCACTGGCCGTGCGACGTGCATCGAACTGCGTGTCCAGATACCCCGCCTGCTCCACGCCATCTATGAGTCTTACCACTTCGCGCCCCACGATGTCATAGACGGTGAGCGTCACCCTACTATCTTCTGGCAACTGGTATCTGATTACTGTCCCAGGATTAAACGGATTCGGATAGTTCTGTTCCAGGCTATACACCGTTGGTCCGGCGTAGGCGAAGACCACACTTTTCGACCAGAATATTCCTGCTTTATCCATCGCTTGAAAGACGACCGTGTCCTTTGAGCCCGCCTTTGCTTCGCGTCCGACATCAAACAGGAAGGTCAAATCGTTCTCTTTTTGTGGCGCAAGGAGCTTTATCGTCTGGCGGGCCGTAGTAAACGTAATTGCACGGCTGTGATGCACCGGTGTCACGGCAATCATCTCGGCGCTCAACGACGGCGAACTGTTTGCCATTGTGAGCGTGAACTCGTTTCCCCTGGTGTTGCCCGGAACGGTGTAGACCGCGAGAGCGCCCGTCTCTGCCGCCAGGGCATGTGAACAGAGAACGAAGAGCATCACCGCAGAGCATAGTGATACAGGTTTCATGACGCGAATCTTTCCATTGTCACGCGTTGGACATTGATGCCAAATGCTCGGGCAGGCCTTAAAACCGACCCTTGCCGAAGAAATCCGCTTCCACTCCGTTGCGGCGGAGAGTTAATTCCAGAAGGAGCGTGCGCTGATTCTCTAACCCGCCTGCTGTGAAATGTCAACCGCACGGAAGGTACGCCGAACGTACAGGCAAATTGGTTTCTGCCTACTTCATACTGCCTTCTTCCTACTCTGGGTCCATCTGGGCATCTCCCAGTCCCCAAGTCCCCCCATCGCCCAATCTCCAAGTCTCCCCTTCCCCTCATTCTCAATGCCTCTACTGCGCAATCTTCGCCAACAGAAACTGCGCATTGAATTTCAAGAGCGCATAAGCCTCGCTCGTAAGCACGATCTCGCCTGGAGCCTGGTCGCCGTCGTTGGTTTCTTTGTAAAGCGACTGCACTTTGTTGATGAAGCGTGTGAGTTCGGTCCTGGCGGTCGCCGAATCGTTTGCCACAAGGGCATTACGTACTCGTGTCAGCCGCTTGGTGAGCCGAGTCATGATGCTGTCGGTGGCCAGTTCTCCTGCCAGCGGCTTTGCCGTGTCGGGACGATTCGTAAACCAGCCGAGGGTGCGGGAACGAGTAAGAAATCCACTAATAGTATCGAGAAACTGCACGGTAACGAACGGGCTATCAGGAATGGCCGGCCCAATTGTTAATCCTCTTGCGGAGTTTCCCAGAATGTTCGTGAGGAGATCTTGTTGAAGGTTGTCCAAAGATAGTTGTGTGGGATTCAGTCCGGAGAATTGCGCCTGCGCATAGAAAGTCACGATTCGTGGAAGACCAATGCCGGAGACAACAAGATTGGTTTGCGACGCGCCGGGTTTCACATAGTACTGAGAGGAATCAGCAACAAACTCAAGGAACCTTCCTCCTTGGATTATTCCCAATGTCCAGCCTTTGGGAACAGATCCATCAGCCGAGTCCGTCAGGTTGGGGAGGTTCAAGGATTTTATGGATTGTTTACTGGATTGGTCAGCACTAAGGGTATAATGAAAACTCAGTCTGCCTTTTGCTTGGCGCACAATTGTAGATAACCCAGGAATGAAGTTATTGGCAGCGGTAAAGTTCTTGCCTGCAAGCGAAGGTGTGCTCGCCCACTTGCCATACTTTATTCCATTCCAACTGTACACGACCATTTGAGTCCCATCCGCCCCTTCTTCCATGCCGAGAAGCTCCTCTACACCATCACCGTCGACATCCAGAAATTTAAACATCTCTCCCAATTTCGTTCCACCATAGGCTGTGTCATTGACAACAGACCCAGATGTGCCATCCCAACCGAAAATCCAAGTGTCCCCTAATGCGCGCCAATCATATCCCGCCCATCGAATCACGATCTCCGGTTTCCCATCACTATTCAGATCTGTGACAGCGAAAAAGGAGCCTTGCAAGTACTCCCCTCGCATTGGAGCAGACATCCAGACGATTTGGCCACCTCTGTAGATGCCTAGCACATCGAGGCAGTCACCAAACGGTTTCACACGTTTCTCAAGGGAACCAACTCCTGTCGAATCCACACCGCGCGCTACGAATATATAGCAACCCTTGAAGGACGGATCGCCCATATCAAACCTAGTTGTTCGGATGCACCCCTGACATAGAGCATTGTCGGCATCGATCAAAGCACAAATCTCGAATTTCCCGCCGGCAAAACCGGTTGCTTCAAGAGCTTGAGAAACACGAGCGAATTGCGCGTGGAGATCACCCTGGGTGACTTGACCCGGGGCGCAGTCCGACAAGATAACTGTTACAGCGATTACGAGAACAATCTTAAGCATACATCCCTCCTGCTGTACATTTTCGATTACACGAGGAGCACCCGTTATTACTCACCAATTCCCCAATACGATCGAGATGCATATTGAACCTTCTGGCCGTATTTCCAGGAATACTTGGAATTTGAGGGGTCATCCGGTGATTTATCTTTGTCATAATATGGTTTGCCATTGTACAGGTTGAGGGCAATGCGCCATGTTTCCTCAAATCCCAGATTCCAATTGCTGTTCTCAGGATCGCCATACTGTTCGCGCTGCTTGTCCAGTCTTCCCTGGAGATACCGTGCAGCCAAAGGAAAAATCATATCCTGAAGTTGAAAGTTCTCAGGGATTGAATTTTCTGGATACTTCATCATGAGGGACGTGGGGTACATGACTTGGAGGAAACCATACGACGACGCGATTCGGGTCTGGCACAGAGTTGTATTGTCCGATCCCCCGAAGTATCCTTCTTGCAGCCATGAATCGGCTCTATTCATGCTGATGTTTTGAATTTGACTGTTTGTCAGGGTTGGTCCTCCTGCAAGAGCGTGGTTCACGAATTGAAAGTATGAGAGAGATACTTGAGCATCCAATTCAGCCAAGATGTGACCCGTCACCGCGTCATGAGGCCACACACCGTCTTTCATTGGATACAATGATCCTCGGGCCTTGGGATTAATTTCTCTGCAGTTATCAAAGAAGAAGTTCCACTCTGAGCCAACATAACCCCAGTAGTTCGAGTTGGGATCAGTTAGTGGATAGTTCGTGCTTCTGAACACATTGGAATGATCAGACCTGCTTGGAATCGGCGGATTGCCAAAGTCGGCAGGACTGTTCGGGCCTGCAATTCGAAATCTATTGCTAACATAAACATCCTTGGGATCAATGTACTGGCGCTGATAAAATGGCTCCCAACGGTAGGCAGGATTGAAACTTGATTCGACTTGAACCTGGCCTTTGATAATTTGAGGGGGGATCCCATACTTGCCCGCATACTTGATGATGACATCATCGAGGTTGAATAGTGTGCCGTGGACATCCTTTATGAATCTCGTTTTGTCATCTGGGCCAAGGCGTGCTGGTTTCTTCACCTCGATTTCCATTGTGACAGACTTCTGTCCGA
>PMNP01000144.1:0-211 GCA_003161755.1 Ignavibacteriota bacterium
TTGCCGACGAGCGAAAAGACCTTCGTTCCCGTGCTGGTCTGGGTGCCAAAATTGGCAAACGCCGAGCCTCCGATGGTGACAATGACGGGGACATTGATCCATGTTTCCACATTATTGATGTTCGTCGGTTTTCCCCAAAGGCCCTTCTGGGCGGGATAGGGCGGACGGGGGATCGGACGGCCTGCTTTGCCTTCGATGGAGGCGATGAGCG